>DATGJK010000117.1:0-19454 GCA_035295245.1 Acidobacteriaceae bacterium | reverse complement strand
CTGGGACAACGCCAAGAAGATCGTCGAAGTCGAGCTGCATGAAAAAGGAACCCCTCTGCACGAGGCGACCGTCGTTGGAGACCTGGTCGGCGATCCCTTCAAGGACACTGCTTCCGTGGCCCTCAACCCGGTGATCAAATTCACCACGCTCTTCGGCCTGCTCGCTGTTGAGCTGGCGGTGAAACTGTCCAGCACCAACCCAACGCTGACTTACGTGCTGGCGGCGATCTTCTTCCTCATCTCCTTTGCCTTCGTCTACCGCTCGTTCTACGGGATGAGCATCCGCACCAACGAGCCACCCGCAAGCTCTCATTCTGAACCGGAGCTTGAGGTCAAAACCGCCGGCGCCGGCCGGTAGTCACAACCGATACAAGGCAGGGATGTCGCAGTCGCGCGGCTTCCCTGCCTTTCCTTTTGCCGGCGAATCACCGCCGCCTGCCGCGCCCGCCCCAACCCCCTCTCCCTGATACCCTCAAATCATGATCAAAGGGATCACCCTGATTCGCCCGGTGGACTCTCCCGCGCAGCTTGAAAAGCTGGTGAGCTTCTTTTCCGCGCTGGGCTTTGAGCCAGGAAAGGGCTGGGATGACCCTTCCGGAGCCAGCGGGCGTCCCTTTCTCGCGCCGCTTGGCAATCTGGAATTTGTGCTCGGTCAGGTCCCTCACCTCAATGCACCGTGGCTCGTCCAGGTCACCGCGCTCGATGATGTCCACCGCCTTGCCGCTGCCTGGATGGAGAAGCAAAGCCGGACCGCGATCACCGCAATCGAAGAGACGCACTGGAAATCCCGCATCTTCACCGCCGAGCCGGTCCCCGGATTCCCCATCGCGTTTTGGGAATGGCTCGATCCCCTGCGCGGCAAGCCCATCGCTCTCGAAGGCGACCTGAGCGCGGCCGGAATGAAATTCGGGATCGTCGTCGCCCGCTGGAACGCCGTCATCACCGACCGCCTGCTCCAGGGAGCCCTCGATGCACTGCTGCGTTCAGGAGCGAAACGCGCCGACATCGAAATCGTTCGCGTTCCCGGATCCTGGGAGATTCCCGCTGCAGCCCGCCAGCTGGCAGCCACGCGCCGCTTCGACGCCATCGTCGCGCTCGGCTGCCTCATCCGCGGCGAGACGGCTCACTACGAGGCCATCTACAACGAAGTCGCCCGCGGCATCGGCCAGTCGCAGCAGGATACCGGCATCCCTCACTCCTTCGGCATCCTCACCTGCGAGACGCTGGAGCAGGCGCTCGACCGCGCCGGACTGAAGAGCGGCAACAAAGGCTTCGAAGCCGCCGCCGCTGCCATCGAAATGGTTTCTCTCTCCCGCAAGATCGACGAGAACGCGACCGCTGTCGCCGGAACCGCGGAGCGATCGAGATGACGATGGTCGGCAAACGCCGCAAATCGCGTGAGCTTGCGATGCAGATGCTTTTTCAGGCCGACGTGGGACGCCAAAACCCCGACGAGGTGCGCAAAACCTTCTGGCAGGCGCGCGAAGAAGCGGATCCCGCCACGCGCGGCTTTGCCGAGGACTTGTTTCGCGTCGCCACGGCGCGAGAATCCGAGATCGACGAGCTCCTCGAGAAGCATTCGAAGAACTGGCGCGTCAATCGCATGCCTGCCGTCGATCGCAATTTGCTGCGCATGGCCGTTGCGGAATTGCTGGGCTTCCCCGGCACGCCCGCGCCCATCATCATCGATGAGGCGCTGGAAATCGCGCGCCGCTACTCCGCGCCCGAGTCCATCGATTTCCTCAACGGCCTGCTCGATGCCATCGCGCGCACGCGCTATTCCGATTCACCCAAGTTGTGAGGGCCGATGAAGCTTCTCGCCTGGCTCACCGAAACTTTCATCAATACGTTTGGCATTTCCCGCCCGCGTCCGGAGCAGGAGCGCACCGCGCAGCTTCTGATTGGCGGCTTTCTGCTGGCCTTCATTCTCTTTGCCGCCGGCGTAGTCACGTTCCTTCTCTACGAAATGCGCGCCGGCCACTGAGCTCTTCTGGGCAAACGCGGACGGCCGTGCACAGCAGTCGCACGCGGCTGCGCGCACAACTCCGCCGTCGCCCGTGACTCTTCGCGGGACCTCAGGCCACCGCTTGCGGACGGCAGTTCCTCGACGGGGCATTTTCCGCGCGCACTGCCGCCTCGGTCAGTCGCGCGGCAAAGCCGTTCAGGATTCCCCAGTCCGCTTCGCCCAGTTCGCGCCGCAGCCGATCCTCGGCTCGTTCCCAGTACGGCGTGGCCGTTTCCAGCAGCTTGCGGCCGCGTTCCGTCAGGCAATAGATCCGCCGGTGCCGTTCGCCCACCTTCATACAAAGCCATCCCGCCTTCCGGGCGGAAGCCAGCCGCCGCGAAAACGTCTCTTCTGAAGCGGCAAACTGCCTCGCCAGATCGCAGTGAGCAATCTCGCCGGCTGCCGAAATCGTTTCGAGAATGATGTACTGGGTAGCTTTCAGCGCAGTAGGGGCAAGAACCAGGTCGTACAGGTGGCATACCGCGCGATTCGCGCGGCGAAGACTGGCACAGGCAGAAAAAGCAGCAGGAGCAATCGTCATATCCATTCCCATGTCCACTGATGCAAAGAATTCTTGTTGTGTTAATACCGGACAGTCTCTCTGACGCTGCTACCGGGCAGCGCAGATGCCAATCCTTTACCGAACAAGATGCATCGTGTCAATTACATAGGCACGCCTCGCGGAAAAGAACGGCCCGAACATGAGGCGCAAGTTGACGTGATCACCTCACTAACTCAAAAAAGGGATTCAGGGAATCTGCGGCGCCTGATCCGACGCCCAGGATCGCGACTGAGGACACGGAAGACGTGGTGACCCCGGGAAGATTCGAACTTCCGACACGCAGTTTAGGAAACTGCTGCTCTATCCACCTGAGCTACGGGGCCACTTTAGAATCATTGACTTACATGGTCCATTCTACACCCGGCCGCCATCCGTCACCAGTCTTTGCTGTGCCTTCAAACGCCTCTTCTTGGTTGGGCATCCGCCCTGACAATTCGAAGAACACGGTACCAGGAGGGTAGCATTTGCCGTGTCCAGCTGGCGGACCGCATTGGCCGCAAATGGCAGTCGGATTCCTGCCCCCGGCCTACCGCTTACCCCTGGTGTTTTGAAAGCAACAGACCGGCAGCAGCGCCTGCGGATTCGCTCACAAGAATGCCCATTTTCGGATGCGACGGATGAAAATCGGGCGTGATCCCCTGCCGCCGCAGTTCCTCCGTGGTGGATGGCCCTACAGAAACAACAACCATCCGCCGCACAGCCGAAAGCAGTGCTTCCTTTTTGCCCATCGACTCTGCCACCTGGCAAAGGTGGGCCGCCTGCGTGCCCGTCAGGAAAAGCACGACGTCGAAGGCTCCCCGGATCACAGCCTCAATGGTCGCGCGCACTTCGCTCAGGTCCTCCGGCAGCGCCCATTGATACACAGGAACGCGGGTAATGATCGCGCCGCCCTCCGCGAGACTGCTGAGCAACGGCTGGCTGGGAACGCCGTACTCCTGAACGGCGATCCGCACGCCGCTGAGAGAAGCGCCGAACGCAGCGTGCAGCGCGTCGAGCACCTCGCGCCAGGTATGCGGCTCCTGGCTGACGATCTCCGCCGAAAGCCCCCACTCCCGCAGTGCAGCCAGCGGCTTGGGTCCGCGAGCCGCAATCTTCGTGCGCCGCAGTGCCGCGACGAGCTCCTCTCGCGGGATGCGCGTCTCCACAGCCTGAAACAGGATGCGAGCGCCGGCGCCGGTTAGAAACAGCACTGCGTCAAATTCTCCGCCGATCAGGCGGCCCGCAAACCCAAAGGCTTCCTCATTCGATTCGAGCGGAACTTCGCGCATCACCGGCGCCACGGTGGGAATGCCGCCGTTGTTGCGGATCAGCGTCGCAACTTCCTTTGCGCGCCTGTTTTCGAGTGCGAGCACACGCAGCCCGCCAAAGCCGTCTTCTGCCATAAGTGTGAGTCGAGCGCGAAGCTGAGGAGACTTCGCCCTTCGTTCCTTCTATTGTGCACCTGCCCCGTGGCTCTGCCGAACCATGCAAATGGAGCCTGCGGGGAGTGCGAGGATCTTCGGAGTGCGTTGTCCGCGCGCGGCATTCGCATACCCGCAGCCGCGGCGCAAATCTGGAATGGATTCCGTAACGGCCGTCAGGCGGCGCACTTCGCTGTGTCGACTTCGGGCGGAAGAAACGTCAGCAGCCAGCTTCCTCCCCACTTGCGGGTGAATACATTCTGGCCGCCCACCACGATCATGTAGATACCGTCCGGCAGGTTCGGCGGCTCCTCCGCAATCACTGCCCGCGTGAACACCCGTCCTGTCGAGGAAGTCTCCTGCCAGGTCTCCAGCACGCAATCGGCTTTACAGCCCATCCCTCGCAGGAGAGCCTTTACACGTACCACTGCCCGTTCCATCCGGGACTCCCCTCATCGGAAGCATCACCTTGGCAAATCGGCCGCGCTGAAGACAGCAGGCGGCATTGAAGTCTCAGGCGGGTGATCCCGCTCTGCGTAACTTCATTCTACGATTCGCTTCCCGGGCTCTGTCAAACCAGGTCTCTCTCATTGCCCCGAAATTGGCACCGAGTTAGTTACGTTTCCCGAAGCAGTCGCCACACTCACCAGCGAATCCGCGCACCCGTAATACAGAAACCAGCGATCGTGAAAGTACACCAGACCCTCTGCGAACGTAGTGCCCGCCGCATATTGTCCCGTCCTCTCGTATGGCAGCTCGGGCTTGAGCACAGGATGCTCCGTCTGCGCCAGCAGCCGCGCCGGATGGCCCGCGTCGAACAGCGCCTCTCCCGCCGCATACGTCGATGGCGCCAGCTCCGGATCGCCACCCGTCGCCGCATTCTTCCCGTTGTAGATCACGACAATTCCCCGCTTCGTCAGCACCGGCGGCGGACCCACCTCCGGAAACGAGCTGTCGAAGTGTCCCGCGCGCGGACGCAGCACCTCCATCGGCTCCCCGTGCTCATCCTCCGTCGGCGTCCAGTGCACCAGATCCTGCGACGTCGCCAGATGAATCGCGCCCTCGCCCCAGTACATCCAGTACTGCCCGTGGATGCGCGCCGCCACCAGCTTGCCGCTGCGCAGCGTCGTTACGATCCCCGCCGACTTGTACTTCAGGTCTGCATACTTCCCGCCCTTCGCCTCGAAAAATGCCGGCCCATGCTTCGTCCAGTGCTCCAGGTCCCTCGACGTCGCAATCCCCACCGAATACGTCTTCCGGTTCCATTGCGTGTACGTCAGGACATACGTCCCGTCTTCCGCCTCGACGATCCGCGGATCCTCCACGCCCCCCGGCCACTCCCGCGCTTCCTGGCTGTCCTTTGCCGGATAAAAGACCGGTGTCGCGCGCCGCGTGAAATGAATTCCATCCTCGCTCTCTGCCAGCCCCAGCCGCGACGTGTGCATCCCGATCTGCATTTCACCGGTGTTATCTTCCGCGCGATACAGCACGTCGATCCTGCCGTTGCGCACAATCGCCGCCGGATTGAACGTGTGCAGCGATTCCCAGTGCACAGGCCCTCCGCGAATCGGATCGTCAAATACCGAGGCAGCATTCGGCGCAATGACCGGATTGCCCGTCACCGGCCGCGTAAACGGCCCAATCTGCCAGTCATGGTCGGCCGTTTGCTGCGCACCCGCCAGAGCCACCGCCAGCACCACGCACCATCGCAGCATCGACATTCCTCCTCAGGCCTTCTTCATATCCGGCAACAGATACGCGACCGGCTCCTTCGCCCCTTCGTGCACCACATACAGCCGGTCCGCCTTCAAATTATGAAAAGTATCCACCTGTCCCGAAGGCCATCGCACCTCGACCACATCGGCCACCTCCGCCTGATCGAGCCCGAAGTGCAGCCGCAGATCGCTCTGCGAATAATAGCTGCCGCCGCTGCGCACCTCGTCGATCAGCACCAGCGGCTTTGGAGCATCGCGTTGCATCTTCGCCGTCACGCTCACCCGCGCTCCAATTCCCGTTCTGTTCGAACGAACCCCCACCATCCTGAACCGGATCCAGTGCCGCTTCCACGTCGAATCGCAGCGCAGCAGCTGCGGCAGGCTGTTCACGCAGTTCACCACCACATCGATGTCGCCGTCGTTGTCGTAGTCGCCGAAGGCGCAGCCCCGCGCCGGCGCCGGCGCCGTAATCCCCGGACCGCCCTCCGCGCTCACATCTTCAAATCGCCCGTTCCGCAGATTGCGATACAAGTACTTGTGTTCCGCGTACGGAGCTTCTGTCTTCGCGCTGTTCACTTCCGGGTAGACGTGGCCATTCGCCACCAGCAGATCGAGCCAGCCATCGTTATCCATGTCGATAAAGCCGATCCCCCACCCCAGGTAGCGCGTGTTCACGCCTAACCCCGCCTGATACGTACGGTCCTCAAAATTACCTGCGCTGATCCCCGCATACAGAGAATCCGTGTCTCCGGCAAAATTCGTCTTCGCCACATCGAGCCACCCGTCGCGGTTGTAATCCCCGATCGTCACCCCCATCCCCGCCTGCGGCTTGCCGTCAGGAGAAAGCGCCACCCCCGCCTCGATCGCAATGTCGCGAAACGTTCCGTCCTTCTGATTCTGGTACAGCGTCGCTGCCGTCGAATCGTTCGCGACATAGATGTCCGGCCATCCGTCATTGTCGAAATCCGCGACGGCCGCGCTCAGCGCGTAATTGCCATACGTCATCCACATCCCGGCCTTCTCCGACACGTCCGTAAACGTGCCGTCGCCGTTGTTGTGATAGAGAATGTTCTTCCCCGACTCCAGCCCCGGCGGCCCGCACGCCACCAGAATGCCCTTGTAAAGGCACGGTCCCGACTCCGGCAGCGGCGCCGTCTTCAAATCCAGATCGATGTAATTCGCGACAAATAAGTCCAGATGTCCATCGCGGTCGTAATCCAGAAACGCGCAGCCCGAATTCCATCGCGTCTTCGCCTGCAGCAATCCTGCCTTCGCCGTCACATCCGTAAACGTGCCGTTGCCGTTGTTGCGAAACAGCACGTTCTGCCCGTAATACGTCACGAACAAATCGTCCCATCCATCGTTGTCGTAATCGCCCACGCAGCACGCCTGCCCCCATCCGCTGTGCGCCAGGCCCGCTCGCTCGGTTACATCGGTAAAGGTGCCGTCGCGGTTGTTCTTAAACAAGTGGCACGTCGGCTCCGATCCCTTCGCGAACCCCTCCAGCCGCCATCCGTTCACCAGAAAAATGTCGAGCCAGCCGTCCTGGTCGTAGTCGTAGAAAGCTGCGCCGCACCCCGTCGTCTCCAGCAGATACTTGTTGGTCTTCTCTCCGCCGAAAATCGTTTTCGCATGCAGCCCCGACTTCTCCGCCACATCCACGAACTGCACGCCCAGCGGAGTTCCCGCGATCGGCGACGCCGGACCCGGCGGTGGTGGCATGGGCTTCGCTTCGTACGATTGCTGCGCGCCCGGCCGGCTCTGCGCTGCAGTCTGCGCCGCCACCCAGGGAGGCGTCGCCAGCCGCACAACATCGGCAAACGGCAGCACCAGCGCGCTGCGGCTCAGAGATCCCATGAATTGCCGGCGATTCATTTTGAGTGAAAGTAACACAGCCCCGCTACGGCTTGCTGAGCGCTTCCGCTTTCTGCTTCTCCGCAGCCGACTCGCTCAGCCGTCCCTGGTCGGCCAGAGCCAGCGCCAGCTGCCGATGCGCCTCCGGATAATTCGGATCGCTGCCGATCGCCTCCTGATACCGCGCAATCGCATCCGTCACCTGTCCCTTGTCCAGCAGCGCATTGCCCGCATTCGTCGCGAAGACAGCGCGTTGCCGGTTCACGGCGACGCGCGTCAGCTCCGCCGCCTTCTTTCGCTCCGCGGCGGCTTCGTCCTGCTTTCCTTCTTCCTGCAGAACGCTGGCCAGCGTAATGTGCGGACCGGGCTGCGCCGGCAGCAGCTCAATCGCCTTCCTCAGCGCGGCCGCCGCATCGTCATACTTCCCCTGCTGCCGGTACACGCTGCCCAGAATCGACCAGCCGTCTCCGTTCTGCGGACGAGCCGCAAGCGCCGCCTTCAGGTTCTTCACCGCGTCGTCGAACCGCCCATCCTGCATGTAGAGAATCCCCAGCGTATACGGCGCATCCGGCGATTCCGGATCGAGGCGCACCGCCGTCTGCAGCTCCGCAATCGCGTCCGGCAGATCGTCCTTCAGTTTCAGGGCCAACCCCAGGTCGTAGTGCAGATGCGGATCGTCCGGCGCAATCTTCAGCGCTGTCTGAAACTCCTTCACCGCGTCGTCCAGATCGCTCTCCTGCAGATACGCAGCTCCCAGGTCCTGATGCAGCGTGGCATTCTGCGGCGTCAGCGCAGCCGCCCGCAGATACAGCGGCAGCGCTTCCTTCGCCCTCCCGGTCTGCACCAGCGCCAGTCCCAGATTCGTCAGCGCCTCCGCGAACTGCGGGCGTGCTGCCACCACCTTCTGAAAAAGCGGAATCGCCTCGCTCTCCCGGCCCAGCCTCTGCAGCACAAGCGCCAGTTGATACTCCGCATCCGTCAGGTCGGGATCGAGCGCCACCGCCCGCTGCAGATGCGTCACCGCCTGTTCATCGTTATTGCCCGCCACCAGCGCATTGCCCCACTCCAGCTGCACGCGCGCGTTGCGCGGATCCAGCTGCGCCGCCCGCGCAAATTCCTCTCCCGCGCGCTCCGCCTGCTGCTCGTGACTCAGCACCACTCCCAGATGAATGTGCGCCGCCGCCAGCTGCGGATTCAGCCGAATCGCCTCGCCAAACGCCTTCTCCGCATCACCCCAGTTCTCCGCCTGCGCGTACAGCGAACCCAGCTCATCCGCAATCCCGGCGTTCTCTGGATCGCCCGTCGCGGCCCGGCGCATCACCTCGATAGCCGCTCCCATCTTTCCCAGCGCCGCCAGGTCTTTCGCCCACACTTCATCGAGCGCCGCGCTCAGCGGAGCCTCCCTGTCCATCGCCTCAAACAGCGGAACCGCCTTCTCCGGCGCGCCTGTCTGGCTGTAAACCTGCGCCAGATTCTCCTCTGCCGTTCGATCGCCCGGTCTCATCTTCAGAGCGGTTCGCAGTTCGGCAACCGCTCGCGGATATTCACCCAGCCCGAACAGCACCACTCCCAGCGCGCTGTGCCCTTCCTCGACCCCCGGAGCGAGGCGCACGGCGCGCTCAAACGCGGCTCGTGCCCCAGCCAGATCGCCACGCGCATACGCATCCGATCCCGCCCGAAACGCCTCCCGCGCCTGCTCAACGTTCGTTCCCGCCTGCTGCGCCCCGCTCCAGAGCCCCGCCACCAGCCACACCAGCAGCGTCAGCCTCGGCATTCGCCCTGCGTTCCTCACTCCATTGCTCCGTTATGGATTCGTCGAGCCCGGCGTGTCCTGCAGCTTCTGCAGCGCCTGGAACTCCCGCTGTGCTTCGGCCTTGCGTCCGCTCGCCTGCAGCGCCCGCCCCAGCAGCATGTGCGCCATCGAATTCGACGGATCGATCTTCACCGCGCGCTCCAGATACATCGTCGCCGTCACCGGATCCTCTTCCGCGATCAATGCTCTCCCCAGCAGGATGTACGGACCGCTCGCATTGGGCTCCAGCAGCACCGCCCGGTCCAGCACCTGCTGCGCTTTGGCATACTGCCCAGTGCGCACATACGCATCGCCCATGCGATCGTACGTCTCTCCATCCAGCGGATTCACCTTGATCTCCTGCTCGAATTCCTCGAGCGCCCCCGCCGTGTCGCCGTTCCCCAGCGCAATCTCTCCCAGCAGGCGATGAACCTGCGGCAGCCGCGCATCGATCTCGCACGCCTTCTTCGCAGCTTCCGTAGCGGCCACCGTTTGTTCCTGCCGGAACAGCATGCGCGCCGTCACCAGCCACGCCGCGGCGGAATCCGGCGCAAATCCGTACTGCGTCGCGAATGCGCGCCGCGCATCGTCATAGCGCTGCGTCGCCATGTAGCAGAGCCCCAGCACGTAATTGGGATCGGCATTCGCGACCGGCGCAGCATGCGCTTTCTCCAGCCATGGAATGGCCTCGGCCGGCTTGCCCAGCCGGTACAGCACCACCCCGCGCATCTGCATCGATTCCAGATCCGCAGGGTCCTGCTCGAGCGCCAGCGCGAAAGACGCCTCTGCCGATGCCATCTCGTTCTTCTGATAAAAGACGATGCCCCGCAGCCGCTCCACCTCCGCGGGCCGTGGCTGTTGGGCGGCCAGCGCATCCAGTTCGCGCAGCGCATCGTCGAGCTTGCCCTGCTTCATCAGCGCGCGCGCCTCAGCTACGGATGCACTGCCTGCAGCCGGCAACGTCTGCGCCATTCCGCTTGCCATACAGAAAATGGCAAGCCAGCAGAGCCTCAATCCCGGGGACATGATGCGGGAAGTTTACTCCTCCATCACAACAAGAGGGGAGCCGCAGCTCCCCTCCGTCGTTCACAACACTTCCGGTTAGAAATCCACGCGCAGCGAGAATTGCAGCTGCCGCGGGTTGGTGTAAACGCCCAGCCCGGGCTCGCCCGAGATCACTCCATCCGAGCCAACCGTTGCCGAAGGATTGCCCGGATTGATGTGATTGAACGCGTTGTAGGCGTCCAGCCGGAACTGACCCTTGATGCTCTCATGGATCGGGACGTTCTTCTGCAGCGAAAGATCGGCGTTGAAGAATCCCGGTCCGATGAAGCTGTCTCTCCCCACGCTGCCGATTTGGTCAAGCGAAGGTGTAGTGAAGCCGCTCGTGTCGGCTTTGGTAAAGAACAGCCGTTTACCAGTCAATGCATTGAACGAGGTCAGATGCGTGTGCAGGCTGCCGCGCTTTCCGTTCGGATAGCACGGCACATTTCCAGGTGTTGCGCAGTTCGTTGCGTTCAGAGTGAATGGAAGGCCATTCGACCAGTTCAGCACCGGTGCGAGCTGCCATCCCCCGATAATCGCGTCCTCCAGACGGTTCGCATTCCCGGCGATCATCTGGTTTCTGCCGAACGGCAACTGATACGTGCCGTACAGCACCAGTTGCTGTGTCCGCAGGAAATCATCCGGCCCGTACCCTACCCTCTTGTTCCACGTCGCGTAGCCGTTGTTGTAATTGAACGACCGTTGCCACGCGTACTGGATGTTGTAGGAAAGACCATGCGTGTACTGCTTGGCCAGCGAAACCTGCAGCGCGTTGAAGTTGGTGTCCTGGTCGTCGCCGTAATACGAGATGCCCTGCGACCACCCGCACATTCCCGGTGAAAGATTGGGATCCGACGGTAATACTGCCGCCTCGTAGCCCGGATTGGTACACGCCGCCAGTCCGCCGCCGTAGAAGCGCTGCAGATAATTCGTGGTGGCCGTTCCACCATCTGCCGCGATTCCCGTGTATTTCTTGCCGTTGATTGTTGTGGTCGTAGAAGATTTGACGCTCGGATCGTAGTGCAGCGTCGTTCCCGTAATGCTCTGTTCTCCCGGTAAGAAGATCCCAGCCTCATTCGGGTTCGTGTTGTTGCCGTCTCCGGAGCTCAGCGTATGCGTGCCCTTGTTGCCGACGTAGGCAATCGTCAAGGCCATCGTCGGAGTGATCGCGCGCTCCACCGCGAGGTTCCACGCATCCAGGGTCGGCAGCCGCAGCGTATTCGGCCGCGCCTTGACGCTGACGTTGTACCCCGGCGCCGGCAGCAACCCGTTCGACGGCACCGTCGGGAAGACGAAAGCCGGCGGACCCTGTGCCAGAGTAAAGGCCGCCGTCGCCGGATTCGGGCCGCTCACAGACTGGTTCGCAAGCACGGGCAGGTTCTGTGTCACCACGTGTCCGAAAATTGATCCGAACACGCCGATGTCAAAGCTGCGGCCGTAACCCCCGCGGATCACGGTCTTGTCGTTCATCGACCACGCTATGCCCAGCCGCGGATTCCAGGTGTTCGTCGCCATCCCCCATCCCATGTTGCTGGGGATGCCGCCGTAACCGGCGACGCGCAGATACCCATCTGTCTTGTAGCCGCCGGCTCCGCCGTTCAGCTGCATGAGCGCGCCGTTCCCTTTGCCGTTGACTGACTCGGGGAAGTACATCTCATACCGCAGGCCGTAGTTCACCGTCAGCGACGACCTCGGATGCCAGGTATCCTGGGCATAGAAGAAGTCCCGCTTCTGGAATTCCTTGGCATTCGTCGACGTGCTGACATAGCGGCCGAAGCGGCTCACATCGCCCAGCACGAAGCTGGCCATGCCCAGACCGTTGGTGCTGCCGGCGTTCGTTGCCGTCGGCCCCGGCCTGAAATCCAGTTCGCCGGCGCGATCCGTGTCGCTGGGAACCCGCAGATTCCGCGCGTAGCGCAGGTCCACACCAACCTTGAAGGCGTGATTGCCCGCGATGCGGGTCCAGTTCGTCACGACCTGGAACTGATCTTCCTTCTCCGTCAGCGGGCAATTGCAGCGGTTGATGTTCAGGCCGCTGCCATACTGCGGCCCGGTGCTCTGGCCATTGCTCTCACTCTGGTTTCCCGACCGGTCCACGTCCGCAATGTTGAACGCTGGGGCGCCATCCGTGAAAGCATTCCCCGCGATATTGATCCCAGGAATGCCCAGCTGCGTGGCAAACGCGGTGGTCCCGTCATATTTTTGGTCGACCACGTTATACCGGTAATAGCCGATGCGCCAGTCCATGAGGAGCTTCGGATTGATCGCAATGTCCATGCCCGCCGCCAGGCTGTCATCGGCGCCTTTCGAGTTGCCGCCGTATCCCCCAATCCCAAACCCGGCGCCGCCCGCCGGACCGAACAGCGTCGTTCCGGAAAGGATGTTCGTGAACCGGCTGAAGCGCGTGAACGCATGCATCCCCGACCTGATCTGATCGTCGACGCGCACGTCCCATTGATTGTTGTTGAACAGACCTGTCCCGCTCGCCGAGTAGTTGCTCTTCAACCCGTTGAAACTGCCGGCCTGGACCGTGCCGCCGCTGTTCGGCGGATATTTTGCCAGTAATTTGAACAGCGCCATCGCCTGCGGAGAGAGCTGCGCTGCCGGAATCACATTACCCGGGTAAGGAGTCGCGCCGCCATTCTGGTAAATCAGCGGAGCACTCGTACTGCCAAGGATTCCCAGCGCATATTCGCTGAAATCGCAACCGGCAACTCCGGTGATCGTCGCAGCCGTACCCAGACAGGTCGAAACCAGGTGCGCGGTTGGAACCGTCTGCTGTGCCGACGTTCCCACCTTCTGCCGCACGCCCTGATAATCGCCAAAGAAGAACAGCCTGTCCTTGAAGATCGGCCCGCCGACTGAGCCCCCAAACTGATTCTTGAGGCCGGGAGCAAACTTTGAAGTGGGAGGTTGCGTGTAAGGATCGCGCGCCAGGTTGGCGTTGCTCTCGCGATAATCGAACGCGCTGCCGTGGAAATTGTTCGTGCCGGATTTGGTCTGCGCGTTGACGAACGACGAAACCGCCTTGCCGAACTCCGCGTCGAAGTTCTGCGTCGTGATCTTTGTTTCCGAGATCGCATCCATCGGCGGATTGACCACGATAATCCCGAGGATCGGGTCCTGGTTGTCGGTGCCGTCCAGCTGAAACGCAACGCCGCCAAATGCCTGGCCGTCTACCTGGATCTGTTTGCTGGCCTGCGGGTTTTCATCCGACGCATGGCTCCACGGCAGAGGCTGCGCTCCGGGCAGCAGCAGCTGCAGGTTCGTGAAATTGCGGTCGGGAATCGGGAGATCTTCCATCTCCTTCGTCGTGAACTCCGTCGCCACGTCCGCGCGGTCCGTCTTCAGTTCCGGAATCGTGTCGGCATTCACTGTCACCGTCTGCGCCGCGCTGCCGGCTTTCAGCTGCGCGTCGATCTTCGGCGACGTATCCGCCGCTACTTGGATTCCGTTCGCGATGAACGTCTGGAATCCGTTCATCTCCACCTTCACGTCATACG
This sequence comes from Acidobacteriaceae bacterium, assembly GCA_035295245.1. Classification (GTDB taxonomy): domain Bacteria; phylum Acidobacteriota; class Terriglobia; order Terriglobales; family Acidobacteriaceae; genus Palsa-343. Next base: position 5,579 of record DATGJK010000117.1, on the reverse strand, counting down.
CGTCCGGAATCAGGTGCTCGGCCACATACTGCCCCGACTCATTTGACTTGACGACCGCCGAGGTGCCCTTCGACACGTCGGTGATTGTGATCGTCGCGCCCGGAATCACAGCGCCCGTCGAGTCGGTCACCGTCCCGTAAATCGATCCGTAGACCGCCTGAGCTTGAGTGTTTGTTGAAAAGGCGAGAGCAGCAGCAACTGCACAGACTGCGAACAGTCTGGATACCTTCAGGGCCACCTTCATGACTGCCTCCAAAACATGTGCCCGGCTCCTCCGACTGCTTTCGTGCCGCGTCAAATCGGAAGCCGGTTTTTTTGTCGAGTTATCGTTAGTTTGCTAAGTGGCTTGCTGGACGAAGGGCCGTGTTCCTGCACATCGGCCGCGTCCGACGGAAATACCTCCGCGTACATACCGACGAAAAACAATTACCCAAAAAGACCAGGACCAAATGCGGCTTGCTGTGTGGGCGACAGCATCACCGGGGATCGCCGCACGAATCTCTGCTGACTACTGCGGCTGCCAATGTAGGCATCCGCAATTTGCGTTGTCAAGTTGAAAGTCACCAACGGCGGCGCGTGTGTGACCATCGCGCAATGCATGCTCAACACCGCGAAAATATCGATTGCGCAAGATTTTTCCAGCGGTGAATCGATTTATCCGAGCGGGCATTTTTTCATCGCGCCACCCGAGTTACCTTCCCAGTACGCCTCGCGATTTTTAGCGGTCGGGCAAGTACTCGAAGGCGTTTTTCAAGATATTTCTCTGGACGAGGAGGTCTGACCTTCGCCCTCTCATTCGAGCGCCTGCAGGTACCACTTTCCGGATCGCCACCGTAAACTTGCGTCATCTTGCAATGCATCGCGGCGAGCCTATACTTAAGACCGTCAACGCTGCATCGTGCGTGCGCCCGGACCAGCAGTTCTGGCGCGGCTCATCGCGTGAAGCGGCAATTCATGCCGGCCCGGCGCCTCCGCAGCGACCCGCTGACCGTGGGATTTCCCGTCCCGCAGGAGGATGCATGAGCACTCCACCAAAACCTGACCCCATCAAAAGCGATGTCCTGCATTCAGACCAGCACAGTCACCTCACCGCAGAGGAGGTCGCGAAGGCCGTAGCGCGGCACAACCGCGAGCACCGCAAGCCCGATAATCGCCCGCCGCAGCCGCAGAAGAAGCCGCGCTCGTAGCCGCCGGCGAAAGAGGCCCCATGACGACAGACACAGTCACCAGCGTTGCCGTGCGCAACGTCGCGGTGGCGACCGATCTGGCTCCGTGCTCCGAGCGAGCCGTGCAGCACGCGCTGGCTGTGGCTCGCCATTTCGGCGCGATGCTCCACTTTCTCCATCTCGTGCGCCCCTCGGAGTTCGTCTACGCACCCGAAATGCTTCCCGCCATGGACGACGCTGCCGTCCGCGACTGTGATGGCTTGATCCGCCTGCTGAAACAGCAGCACCGTCTCGATGATGTCGATTTTCGCTGCTGGATCAAAGATGGCGAGCCGGAAGAAATCCTTCCCGGTTTCGCGCGCGACGAGCGCATTGATCTGCTGCTCCTCGGAACCCATGGACGCGGCGGTCTGCAGCGCCTCCTTCAGGGCTCAGTCGCGCAAAGGATCTTCCACGTCGTTCGTTGCCCGGTCGCGGTCATCGGACCGCATTCCCCCGGAGCCGGGCCGCATCTCCAGCTGAAGAAGGTTCTCTTCTCCACCGACCTCTCGCGTGAAAGTCTCGCCGCGCTCCCCTGGCTCCTGACCATCATGCGCGAGTGGCATCCTGAACTCGACATCGTCCACGTTTGTTCGAATCCGCAGGCAGATCATGCCGCGCAGCTGAATCACGTGAAGAGCAGCCTCGAGTCGCAGCTATCGAGCCTGCCCCATAGTCCAATCCGTTCTCAGCTTCTTGCCGGCCGCCCTGCTTCCGCCGTCTTGTCCTTCGCGGAACAGAATCGTCACGATCTGATTGTTCTCGGACTCAAGCCGCAGCGCGCCCTCTACGCCGGGCCGATCTGGTGCCATGCCTACGAGATCGTGCGCCACGCCCCCTGCCCCGTGCTCAGCATTCGTTCGTAATCGCCCGCACACCTCACTGGCAGATCGCCCGAATGTGCGCCACCAGCTCCGTCGGATGGATCGGCTTCACCAGCACTTCATAGGGACGCTCGCAGCGCAGCATCTCCTCCCTCAGGTCATGGATCTCGGCCAGCGCTGAGAGAACCAGCACCCGGCACGCAGCGTGCCTCTCGCAGATTCTCTTCGCTGCCTCCAAACCATCCAGATCCGGCATCGCGTAATCGACCAGCAGAATATCCGGCTTCCACTCCGCTGCCTTCTCGACGGCTGCCTCGCCACCGTAGACGCAGACGGCGTCAATTCCCTCTTTGATCAGAATGATCCGGATCGTGTCGGCGATGTTCTTTTCGTCATCCGCGATCAGGACGCGCAGCCGGCCGCCCTCCCGATCCGAATGCAGCTGGGGTGCTCTCATGGGACGAGCAGGCCCAGTTGCTGAAGTTGGCTCTCGTCCAGCTGATAATCCCCCATATACGCGATATACGTTCCCCGGTATTCAGGTTCGCGCAGCACCAGCCACCGCTCGTCGAAGCCGGGCAGACCGGACCGCAAGGCGCGCACCAGTTCCTCAGCCGTCGCGAACTCGGCAGGCCGCAGCCGCGCGTGCGCGTGATACGCCACGATGCGGAAGGACGACTGCCTTTCTCCCTGCGTGTGCTGCACCACCAGATGAAAGGCGCTTGAGTTGGATTCAGGCATGTTCTGGTCTGCTCCCGCGCAGAGGCAAACACACCGCAGTCACCGGGCGGCAGCGGCACATGTTCACAAGCTTTGCGGGCCGTAACAGCTGGAGATATATTCGAATCTTCGAATATAGTGTCCATGATAAACCAGTGATTGACTTGGCGTGACAGTTTCAAAACATGGATTTTTCCACCGCTCACGAGGGCAGCAGAAGACCCCTGCGCGGGTTCCCTTGATTAGCGGCTGACCGCCCGGATCCTCTGCACCAGTTCCGCCGGGGGAATCGGCTTCACCAGCACTTCGAAGCGCTGTTCACGCCCCTGTAAACGCTGCTTCACTTCCGGAACCGCGGCCATCGCCGAGATCACCAGAACTCTGCACGCGGGCAGCTTCTCGCCCACCTCAATCGCCGCCTCGATCCCGTTCAGGTCCGGCATCACGTAATCGACAAGGAATACGTCCGGGTGCCACTCCCCAGCCTTCTCGATCGCCGCTCGCCCGCCATACACGGCCACGGCATCCATTCCATCCTTATTCAGAATGATCCGGATCGTGTCGGCGATATTCCTCTCGTCATCCGCGATCAGCACTTTTAGCCGCCTGCCTCCATCCACGAGGTGCAGGCCAATTCCGGTTGGGTTCATAAGCCGCAACTTGTTCAGATGCGTGCTGCGGTCATCTGCGAGAGCCGGACCACCCGTATTCTCCGATTGCGGCCCCCATCTCCCCTGCTCTCTTCCATATAGACATTCCCGCTCCCTGAAATATAATAAAATGCGAATATTCGAATGGACTGAGGGTGATTGTTTCATTCGAAGCTGAAAATCCCCAGACGCTCACCACCCGGTGACAGGTTCCGGGAGGGCGAGCAGACGGTCAGCAGTTTGGAAAGCGCAGATATTCCCCCATGAGTTTGTCCCCCAACTGGCTTCCCCGCTCCGTTACCGCTCTTCGCAAGTACTCACTCCGCGACTTCAGCCATGATCTCGGCGCAGGCATCACCGTCGGCCTGGTCGCCCTGCCGCTCGCCATGGCGTTCGGCATCGCCTCCGGTGTAACCCCGCAGGCCGGACTCTATACAGCCGTCGTCGCTGGCTTCCTCATCTCCGCCCTCGGCGGCTCCCGCGTTCAGATTGGCGGCCCCACCGGCGCCTTCGTGGTCATCGTTGCCGGCATCGTCGCCCGCTTCGGATTCGCCGGCCTCTCCCTCGTCACCTTCATGGCCGGGTTCATTCTGCTCGTCATGGGCATTACCGGACTCGGCTCAGCCGTCAAGTTCATCCCGCGTCCCGTGATCATCGGCTTCACCAACGGCATCGCGCTGCTCATCGCCTCCACGCAAATCAAAGACTTCCTTGGACTGCGCACGCCGCCGGTCCCCAGCGCCTTCCTGCCGCGCATGAAGGTCCTCGCCGAGCACATCTCCACCGTCAATCCGGTAGCCGTCGCCATCGCCTGCGCCACGCTCGCTACCATCCTTCTCTGGCCGCGCATCAGCCGCCGGATCCCCGGCTCCATCATCGCTGTCTTCGGCTCCACTGCGATGGCCGCGGCGCTGCATCTTCACGTCGAAAGTATTGCCACCCGCTTCGGAGGAATCCCGCAGGGCCTTCCCCCGCTCACGCTGCCCCACCTTCATGCCGAACACATCCTGCCGCTCCTTCCCTCGGCTCTCACCGTGGCTATGCTCGGGGCGATTGAAAGCCTGCTCTCCGCGGTGGTCGCCGATGGCATGATCGGCGATCGTCACAACTCCAGCGTCGAACTGGTCGCCCAGGGGATCGCCAATATCGCCTCCCCGCTCTTCGGCGGAATCCCCGCTACCGGCGCCATCGCCCGCACCGCGACCAACATCCGCTCCGGCGCGCGCACTCCGGTCTCCGGCATGGTGCACGCAGCCACTCTGCTTCTGATCCTGCTCGCCGCCGCTCCGCTCGCGCGCTTCATTCCGCTCTCCACGCTGGCCGCTGTCCTCTTCGTCGTCTCCTGGAACATGGGCGAGTGGCGCGAAATCGGCGGCGTCCTCCGCATGTCCAAAGCCGACATCGCCGTCTGGGCGGTCACCTTCTCTCTCACCGTGGTCGCCGATCTCACCGTCGCCGTTGCTGTGGGCATGGCGCTCGCCGCGCTGCTCTACATCTACCGCGTCTCCGAAACCACCACCGTCGCGGCGGTCACCGAAGAATATCTGCGCGACGGCCAGGCCCATGTCCTGCAGGACAAGGAAATCCCCGACAACGTCGCCATTCTCCGCATCCATGGGCCGTTCCTCTTCGGAACCACCGATAAGCTCGACGAAGCCACTGCGGACATCAACGCCTTCCCCGCCATCGTCATTCTTCGCCTCCGCAACATGACTGCCCTTGACGCGACCGGACTCCACGCCATCGAGACCTTCGCCGATCGGCTCCGCGCTTCGGGGCGTACCCTGCTCGTCTGCGGAGCGCGCGATCAGCCAGCCGAGCTGATCTCCGGAACCGAGTTCATGGAAGACATCGGCCCCGAAAACGTTCTGCCCAATGTCCAGGCGGCCATCGCCCGCGCCCACGAGCTCGCTGAAAACTCGAAGCTCCAGTCCCTGCACCAGCCTGCCGACCCGGTCCCTGCCTGAGACGCTAACGTCCCGGAGCGATGAGCCACCTCATCCTCCATTCTGTCTGTCACTTGGTTCGATCGCCCCATGGGATCCGCGGCTCATCCTCGCTCCTCCATGACAATCTCTTCATTCCCGATCACCCGCCCGCTCCCCGGCACGTCTCACAACTGGCATCATCTGAGCAGGAGCTTCTTCGTTTTGCGCCGTCCCTTCGCCCCCCTCATCCTC
>DATGJK010000116.1:0-8021 GCA_035295245.1 Acidobacteriaceae bacterium | reverse complement strand
CATGGGTTTGGAGCGCGTCGCCGCGGTGCTCGAGGGCAAGGTCAGCAATTTCGAGACGGATTTGTTCACGCCGCTGATCAAGCGCGCCGCCGAACTGACCGGCGTGAAAGACGACGTTGAGAACGCCAGCCTGCGCATCATCGCCGACCACGCGCGCGCGTCGACCTTCCTCATCGGCGACGGCGTTCAGCCTTCGAACGAAGGACGCGGCTACGTTCTGCGCAAGATTCTGCGCCGCGGTATCCGTCACGGACGTCTCCTCGGACAGGACAAGCCGTTCATGTGTCAAATGGTCTACGCCGTCCGCGACGAGATGCAGAACGCGTATCCGGAACTGAAGGAGAGCGCGGATCGCGTGGCGAAGACTATCGAGGCGGAAGAGAATCAGTTCGCGCGCGTGATCGAAATAGGATCAGCGAGGCTCGACGATGCCATGCGCGGCGGCCAGCTCGACGGCAAAACGGCATTCCACCTCTATGAAACCTACGGTCTGCCTCTCGACTTCATGATGGATGCGGCCCGCGACGCCGGCATCCACTTCGACCTCGAAGGCTTCGAAGAAGCCCGCGCCGCCGAGCAGGCCCGCGCTCGCGCCTCCTGGAAAGGCGGCTCGCAGAAATCCGCCAGCCCCGCCTTCCGCGACCTGCCGAAGACCGCCTTCGAAGGCTACCGACAGCTGCGCGTCGACGGAGCCGAAGTGCTCGCGATTGTGAAGGACAGCCAGGGAGTACCGGCCGCCGCGCCCGGCGAAGCCGTCGAGATTGTGCTCGACCGCACCAGCTTCTACGCCGACTCCGGCGGCCAGATCGGCGACACCGGCTGGCTCTATTCCGACGACCACAATGCGGTTCTTGCCGATGTCAGCGGCTGCACTAAGCCGGTGCAGGGCATCTTCGCGCATCGCGCGATCCTGCGCCAACCGCTCGAAATCGGCGCGAAGGTCGATACCGTCGTTGACGCGAACTTCCGTTACGCCACGCGCCGCAATCACACCGCAACGCACCTGCTGCACGCGGCGCTGCGCGAGGTCCTCGGCAAGCATGTGAAGCAGGCCGGCTCGCTGGTCGAGCCTAACCGCCTGCGCTTCGACTTCTCGCACTTCGCCGGCATCGCCGACGAAGAGCTGCAGGACATCGAAGACATCATCAACAAGGAAACGCTGCGCAACACGCGCGTCGAGACGCTCGAAGACGTGCCCATCGATGTTGCCGTGAACGAGTACCATGCCATGGCGCTCTTCGGTGAGAAGTATGGCGAGCGCGTGCGGGTGGTGAAGATCGGCGACTTCTCCACCGAATTGTGCGGCGGAACACACACCGCCGCGACCGGCGAGATCGGCGTGGTGAAGCTGCTCGGCGAGGGCAGCGTCTCCTCCGGCGTGCGCCGCGTGGAAGCCGTCACCGGACTGGGCGCGCTGAACGAGTTCCGCCGCGACTACCAGGTTGCGCAGCTGGCCGCGCAGCTCGCTCCCAGTCCTGAACTGGCTCCCGCCGACGCTCTCCGCCAGCGCCTCGCCGCGCAGGAAGAGGAGCTGAAGCGCCTGCGCCGGGAACTGGACGAAGCGCGCATGAAGTCCGCGGCATCGCGCGTCTCCGGCGCCGCGGATCAGGCCGTCGACGTCGGCGGAATCAAAGTGCTGGCCCAGCGGGTCGACGCCCTCGATCGCGGCCAGATGCGCACGCTGGTCGACAATCTGCGCACGAAGCTTGGTTCGGGCGTGGTCATCCTTGGCGGCGCGCAGGACGACGGCAAGGTCGCGCTGATCGTCGGCGTCACCAAGGACCTCACCGGCAAAGTCCAGGCCGGAAAAGTCATCGGACCGATCGCGAAGCGCGTCGGCGGATCGGGGGGCGGCCGCCCCGACATGGCCGAAGCGGGCGGCAAAGACGCCTCGCAACTCGACGCCGCCCTCCACTCCGCGTCGGAAGTTGTCCAGTCGCTGCTGGGATAGAACCACCCGGGCGACTTCGCCGAGCAACATCTGCAAACCTCGCCAGTGTTGCCTCAGGTCCGGATGTGACGTGCAAGGATCAGCTCGCTTGCCGCTGCACGCTGCCGATCCGAGCAAACCTTCTATCTCCTTTGCCATCCGACCTAAGCAGAGCAGTTCAATCGACCGTCTCTGGAGAGATTTCGTATGTGGCTGGCAATCGCGTTCCTGTTCCTCATCGCATGGCTGATCGGCTTTCTCGCTTTCCACGTAGCCGTCGGCGCGATCCACATTCTGCTGGCGCTGTTTGTGATCTTTCTCATCGTTCACTTCATGCGTGGGGCAACGCGGCGCGTGTGAACATGGGCGTCCACGCGGACGCCCTTCGCACTCTGAGTTCTGCCCTCCGGCGGGAGTACAATCCCGGCCATGCCCTTCATCCTCGCGCTCGACCAGGGAACGACCAGCTCCCGCGCCATCCTTTTCGATCACGACGGACGCATCGCCGGCGTAGCGCAGCACGAATTCCGCCAGATCTTTCCCCAGGCGGGATGGGTCGAGCACGACCCTGTAGAAATCCTCACTTCGCAGCTCTCCGCGGCGGTCGAAGTCCTCGGCAAGGTGGGCGTCGCGCCGCGGGACGTGGCGGGGCTGGGCATCACCAACCAGCGCGAGACGGCGATCCTGTGGGACCGCAACACCGGCGAGCCGGTTTGCAATGCCATCGTCTGGCAGGATCGCCGCACCGCGGATCATTGCGAGCGCCTGCGCAAGGACGGCGTCGAAGAGACCATCCGCAGCAGGACCGGGCTGCTGCTGGACCCCTACTTCTCCGCGACCAAAATCGCCTGGATCCTCGACCATGTTCCCGGCGCGCGTCGTCGCGCCGAGCAGGGCAAGCTCGCCTTCGGCACCGTCGATTCGTGGCTCATCTGGAACCTGACCAGCGGCAAGCGCCACGTCACCGACCGCACCAACGCCTCCCGCACGCTGCTCTATAACATCGTCGAAGACCGCTGGGATGACGAGCTCCTGCGCATCTTCAACATCCCGGCAAGCCTGATGCCGGAGGTCGTCTGGTCGAGCGAGGGCATCGGACAGGTCACGGCGCCGCTCGGCCCCGGGGGCGTTGAGATTGCAGGCATCGCCGGCGACCAGCAATCCGCGCTTTTCGGCCAGCTCTGCGTTACGCCCGGTGACGCCAAATGCACCTACGGCACCGGCTGCTTTCTGCTCGAAAACATCGGCACGGAGTTCCGCCTCTCCCAGCAGCGCCTGGTCACCACTCTGATCTGCAGCCCCGCGCGCCGCCGCGAATATGCGCTCGAAGGCAGCATCTTCATCGGAGGCGCGGTGGTGCAGTGGCTGCGCGATAACATGCGCTTCTTCGCCGCGGCTCCTGACGTGGAAGCGATCGCTGCCTCCGTGCCGCACTCCGATGGCGTGGTCTTCGTGCCGGCGTTCACCGGACTCGGCGCGCCCCACTGGGATCCGCACGCCGCCGGCATGATCATCGGCATCCGCCGCGGCACCGGCATCGGGCACATCGCCCGCGCGGCCATCGAGAGCATCGCCTTTCAGGTCGCCGACGTGCTTCACGCCATGGACAAAGACACCGGCATTCCCTGCCGCGAGCTGCGCGTCGATGGCGGAGCCGCCGCCAACAACCTGCTCATGCAGTTCCAGGCCGACCTGCTCGGCATTCCCGTGCACCGCCCTGCCGTGCTCGAATCAACCGCCCAGGGCGCAGCCTGGCTCGCCGGCCTCGCCACCGGATTCTGGTCCTCCGTCGACGAGATCGCGAAGACCCGCGCCGACAAGGTCTTCAATCCCTCTCCCGAGCGCGCCTCCATCGACCGGCACTACACGCGCTGGCGCGACGCGGTGCAACGCGCCCGGGGTTGGAACGAGTAGGGCTGCGTGGCGGCATCAGAAGCCCGACCCGCCGCTGGTGAGGCAGGAATTCGGCTGGATGCGCAGATGTCTCCGAGTCTGCGCCGCGGGGATGATCGCTTCGTTGTGGGCGACGATATTCCAGATGAATGCGGCGTGAATCACTTCGATGCTGCGGGCAATCCGGACATGTCGTCGACCGATCAGCAGCCGGCTTAGCTGGATCTGTCCGGCCGTCGCCAGCATCGAGTACGTCCACATATTGGGCTGCCTGCACGCCACCCAGAGGGGCAGAGTGCCTTCGTCCTGACCAGCGACAAGGAACTGATGCGTCGTGAAGGCGTCCGCTGCCCGGCCCGCAGCGATGGTTCCCAGAAGAATCTTGTCGGTCAGCGGCACATGAGGTTGCGGCGCTTCCGGCGTCTGCGCACCCGCGAACGGGACAACGACACTGAAGAGCAAAGTGGCCAGAAGGCTGCGATTTCTCACATCGGATTTATCGGCAGTGCAGCCTGCCGCTTTAGTACCTGGAGCCCGCAATCCGGAGTAATCGACGATTGCTGACCGCGGTACCGTTTTCCTTCCCGCGATGCCTCACAGATTACCGATTTGGGCCATTGTTACTCCATTTCGTCACTGCGACTGCTACGAAATTCCGGACCATGGCGCGAACGTGTCATTGAGGCAGTGCTGACGCCACGGCAGAGTAGAGGTTGCAAGTTTAAAAAGCTATTACCTCCTCCCCCGGAAGCGTGGCAACGAATATGAAAAAGATCGGTCATTTGACCCTTGCACTCTTCGTGTGCGTTGGGATTTTGGGATGCGGCGGCTCGGGCAAGCGCTCTACCTCGACGAATAACAGCAGCTCGACCCTGACATCGCTCAGCGTTACCGCGCCGAACAATCTGGCGGCGGGCCTGACCATGCAGCTAGCAGCAAGCGGCGCCTACAGCGACGGCACGTCCTCTGACGTGACCGCGCAGGCGACATGGAAGACGTCGGACTCGACGATTGCCTCCGTCAGTTCTTCCGGCATGCTGACAGCGTTGAAGCAGGGCTCTGTCACGGTGACGGCCACCATGGGTTCGGTCACGGGCAGCGCGTCTGTTACCGTAGGGCAGCCGGTGTTGAGGTCCATCTCGGTCAGCGGCCCCTCTTCCGTGGGGCTCGGCGCAACCGTGCAGTACACGGCGCAGGGTGTCTATTCCGATCAGAGCACGCAGCCAGTAACCTCACAGCTCAGCTGGCACACTTCCGACAGCACGGTAGCCACGATTACAGCATCCGGGATGCTGACAGCCCAGAAGCAGGGCTCCGTCACGGTGACGGCGACGGTGGGCTCCATCGCCGGCAATCTGTCGGTCACGGTAACCGCTCCGGTGCTGGCTTCCATCCGAGTCAATCCTTCGTCCTTCTCCATTGCTGCCGGACAAACGAAGCAGCTGGCGGCCAGCGGCGTCTACACCGATGGCTCTGTGCAGGATGTGACCTCGCAGGCCACCTGGAGTTCCAGCGCAACCAACGTGGTGACGGTCAGCGCGACCGGCCTGGCCACAGGCGTTTCGCAGGGAACCGCAACGATCACCGCAGCTGTGGGAAGCATCAGCGGCACATCCAACGCCACCGTTGGTGCAGCCGTGCTGAGCTCGATTACCGTAACTCCGTCCAGCGCCTCTGTCGCGGCTGGCGAGACGCAGGCATTCGCAGCGAATGCAATCTTCTCTGACGGCAGTCAGACCGATATCACCAGCAGCGTCACGTGGAGTTCCAGCGCCACCGGTATCGCTACGGTGGATGCAACTGGGTTGGCGACAGGAGTTGCCTCAGGATCGGCATCGATCACCGCCACCTCGGGAACGGTCAGCGGATCCGCGTCGCTCACCGTGACCGCTGCAAAACTAACCTCGATTGATATCTCGCCCGATGGCGACTCCATTCCTGTAGGCGGCCAGGATCAGCTGCTGCTGACCGGCACCTTCAGCGACGGCACCACGCAAACCATCACCAACGCCACGTGGAGTTCATCCGATTCCACCCTGGCCTCTGTCGATCCCAACACCGGTCTCGTGACCGGCGTGGCCGACAGCGGCGGCAACGCGGTGACGATTACCGCGCAGGCCGGCGGCTTTACGAACACAACCACCATTTTCGTAACCTCCGCCGTGGCTGAGTCCATCTTCATCACTCCGGCCACCGTATCCATCGCCAGCGGAACCACCACACAGTTCGCCGTCAATGGCATCTTCAGCGATGGCAGCACGCAGCCGCTGACGTCCGGTCTCTCGTGGACCTCGTCAGCACCTTCCGTCGCGGGTATCAGCGCCAGCGGAGTAGCGACGGGCTCTACGCCAGGACAAAGCACCATCACCGCCACCTACGGCTCCATGAGCGCCACGGCGACTCTCACCGTTACGGCCGCCACGCTGAAAGCCATCGTGGTGACGCCGCCGGTTCCGACGGTGGGCATCAACGGCACGATTCAGTTCACCGCGACCTGCGTCTTCACCGACAACACGACGCAGGACGTCACGTCGCAGGTCACCTGGATATCCTCTGCCAGCAGCGTCGCAGTGATCAGCAGCACGGGCCTCGCCAGCGCGCTCAGCAACGGAACCAGCATCATTACAGCCAGCGACCAGGGCGTCAGCGGAACGGCCACACTCACCGTGACCACTGCGACTCTGGTGTCGATCGCCGTGCTTCCGGCCAATCCGATTGTGCCGCCGCACACCAGGCTGCAAATGACGGCGGTCGGAACCTTCAGCGACGGAACCACCGTGCAGCTCACCGGCGTCACCTGGTATACCAACACAGGCCGCTATGCATCGGTCTCCGGCTCTGGAGTGGTCCGCACGAAGCGGTCCACCGCCCAGGCGGTCCCGGTCTATGCGAAGCTGAACGGCATCGTCGGACAGACATCGCTGACCATCACGTCGATGTCGGTGACGTCGCTGCAGCTCGCGCCGGTCAATCCATCCATCGCAACCGGTACAACCGAGCAGTTCCAGCTGATCGGGCTGTTCAGCGATGGGGTGACGACGGTCGATCTCACGAAGTCGGCACGGTGGCAGACCTCGGATTTCAGTGCCGCGGTCATTAACCGCTCCGGTCTCGCCACGGGGATGGCCGCCGGTTCGGTCACCATTACCGGATCCTACGGCGGACTCACTCCGGCAACGACGACTCTGACCGTCAGCAACGCGACGCTGCAAAGCATCACCGTGGCGCCCGCTGCGCAGACCGTCATCATTGGAGGGCTGCAGCCGTTCACCGCGACGGGGAGCTTCAGCGACGGTTCTACACAGGACCTCACGCTGGTCTGCACGTGGACCTCGTCGACTCCGACGGTAGCCGTCGTGAACCAGATCGGCGTGGCCACCAGCGTCACGCAGGGCACAACGAACATCACGGCAACGTTCCACGGAGTTTCCGGATCGGGAGCGCTGACCGTCAACTAACCACGAAGCGAGGGCTCGCCGCCAAACTGGCGGGCCCTCGTTTTGTTTGCTGCACAGTAACACCCGGTTGCGGCACTTCTCGCCGACTCTTCGCCGGATCCAAACACAGCGCGCTGAGTTCTCACCCTTTGTGCTTGCTGCGAGGCGCGTCCAAAACCGGACATCCGCCACAGAAGCGGACACGCGCTTCGCTATCGCCGCTGCGCCTTCCTGCTGCACAATCTGTCACTTGCAACCCGCATCGCTTCGGCTCCTCACGTGCTTATTCACACAGAGCCAGCCGGAAGCTTTCCCCTGCTCAGCGACTGGCCTGTTCGACTCGGAATCCGCAGTTCATCCGTCGGCCCTCTTCTCCAGGAGTGGCAATGCACACGTTGCTGCAGGATATTCGCTACGCGTACCGGCAACTCGTTAAGCTGCCGGGCTTCACCCTGACCGCGGTTCTCTCGCTGATGCTGGGCATCGGCGCAACCACGGCCGTCTTCAGTGTTGTTTACGCGATTCTCATGGATCCTTATCCGTACGCCGCTTCCGGCCGGATGATCCATCTGCGGCTGCTGATGCCCAACGGCGATGTTCAGGGATATCTCGGGTTCGACGGACCCCAGTGGCAGCAGATTCGCAAGTCGCCCGTGGTCGAGGACGCGTTCCTCGAAGACGACTGGAATCTCACCATCACCGGCGCCGACCTGCCCGAGGATGTGCAGGGCGTTTACCTGAGCTCCAATGCCTTCCAGTTC
>DATGJK010000115.1:0-4980 GCA_035295245.1 Acidobacteriaceae bacterium | reverse complement strand
TGAGAAACGCGGCCAAGGCGTCGTCCCCGACATCCGCGAGAAGTTTTAGCCGGCGAACCGCTTCGACGACGCACCCACGACATCCCTGCCTGGACGCCGCGGAATGGAGACTTGAAACCGGCGAGTGCCAATCATACGGCCACCCACTCACCTCCCCCATGCGTCGTCATCCTGAGGAGCGACGGACGAAGGATGACACCGTCTGCCTGGAGGAGAGGCGAGCGGTCGCCAGACTGGCGAGCGGTCGGCAATCCGGACATTTGGGTTCGCACCGCCGGGTTCGCTATGCCGAAACCGATCGGATGGGCGCGGCCTGTTACGCGAACGACTTCACTGAGTCCGCCGGGTCCCTGGGAGCATGACCCGGGAGCGGAAAAGATATGCCGCCAGTGGGACAGGGAGAGACCCATTGGTTGCCGGCTGATGCCCTGTCGGTGTCATTGAGAAGCGGGACAATGCGCGTCAGGATTGCCCCATGCGAGTCAATCTCAGCACGCGACCCTCCCGACTTTCGGCAGACCACACGGGAACAACCCCGGTGCTGCTGACGATCCGTCCGGCGTGTGGTATCCCGGGCGACTACGAATACGCCACCGACAGCCAGGCGCTGCTGCGGCTCCTTCGCCAGCAAACGGATCTGCCCGGCTATGTGCTGGAAGTTTTCGAGAAGCAGCTGCGCGCCCTGCTGAAGGCACAACTGCTCGGCGTGGAGCTGAGCGAAAGCGTCCTCACCGATATCGGCTACTTTGTCGACTAGCGGCTGCTGACGCGGCAGGGCTATGCCTTAGGCGCACTGCGCGCAATGGACGAATTGCCGGCTTAATCTCGCCCATAACTGATATGTTCACTGGCACGCATGAGCCGGACACGAAAAGACTCGAAGAACCGTGCATTTCACGGCCTGGAGATCGTTAAGAACCAGGACGGCACATTTGACTTCTTCCTGGATCGAGAGCGAACGCATGGAGGGATGTCGCTGAGGTCCCTCGAAGAGGAGCTATGCGTGCGCTTCGGGTTTTGTGGCCAGGAGTTCGTTTCTATTCTGGACCAGGTCGAACGAGACGGCAGGATGACCGTTCTCCTGTGAAACCGTTTTGCGTCGATCAGGGTAAGTCTGCGACGCCGAAACTTCCGAGGTGCCGGGATGCGTTCACAGACTCGGTTTAATGATCGATGATCGTCGCCTTAGCAGGGCAAACCACCACGAAAGCGCACTGGCAACAATCGAATTGGGCAATGCGACGTCTGCGATGAAGTTCATGAATTTGAACTCTGAAAAGAATATCCCTGCAATTCTCGTCCCCGGAAGGTCGGCTCCGAACGGTCCAAGCATGAGGGAGATCAGGACCAGCGAGAAAAGCACGATCAGGCCCACAACAAGGGTCTCACCCGAAGGCTCGACACGAGGGATGAGACACGCGATAAATGCCGCTAGGCTGACAACTGCACCAATGAACAGCGCCATGATCAGGTACGAACGCAATGTAATGCTGTAGCCAAAAGTGAAGTTGCCGTAATACACGGACCACGGATACGCCCAAAACAGCAAACCGAGGCTTGTAGCCGCACACAATAGCCCCGCTGCCACACTAAACACTGCTTTCATTAGGTTCAGCCCACTCTCAGATTGTGCTCGGTTCTCGGGCCCATTTTACGCAGCTTCTCCAAGACCTTACGCTCCGTTACGGACGAGTCGTCGGCGTCCATCTCGAATTCCACGCATGGGCGACCCATGCGCAGGTCCACTCCCGACGAACGCATCCACTATCATGGCGGCCATGGGGAGCAGCCACCCGGTTCTGATCGAGGTTCCGATGCCGATCCGGACGCCTCGTCTGCTGCTCCGGCCCAAGCAGCCAGGCGACGGCGCGCTGACCGCCGATGCGGTGGCGGAGACCTGGGACGATCTGCACCAGTGGATGCGGTGGGCCGAGCATCGCGACGCGTTCACGGCGGAGTCGCTGGAGATTCGCAATCGCCAGGTGATGGCCGGCTTCCTGCTGCGCGATGCGATCGAGCTGATCGGGATTGAGGTTGCGACGGGCCGCGCCGTCGTCTGGTGCGGGCTGCACGACATCGACTGGCCGGCTCGGCAGTGCGATACCGGGTACTGGGTGCGCCGGAGCGCTCAGCGCCGCGGCTTCGCCACGGAAGCGGCCAACGCGATGGTGCGCTATGCGTTTGGCGCGCTCGGCATGCGGCGCGTGGGTCTCACGCACTCGGCCGGCAACGAGGCCAGCCGCCGCATCGCCGAGACTCTCGGCTTTTCGCTCGAAGGGATGCACCGCGCAGCCAATCCGCTGCCCGGAGGCAAGTTCGCGGACCGCTGCTGCTATGGCCGCCTCGATGCGGACCACCTGCCTCCGCTGGAGGTTCGATGGGGAGAGATGGCAGGCTCATGATACGCTGCGCATCCTGCCGCGGGAATCCGCGCAGCGGTGCGAGTTCACGAACAGGAGTGATTCCGGGCACATCCAGGGAGCGCCAGGCAGGAATAGCATGAGGCCTCCCCCGAACAGTGTGGCGAGGTGTCGCGCATGTGTCCTGGTCGATGGATTCTGGCTTTCGCAATCTTAATTTCTCTGTTGCCGCCATCGTTTGCCCAGACAAGTGACTGGGCGGCCCTGAACCAGTTATTGCCCGGTCAAAAGGTGAAGATCGAGACGGCCGACGGTCAGTCGCACGTCGGCAAGGTTCAGTCGGTGAGCGACGATGCGGTTCGAATCGGGAAGAATCAACAGATTCAGAAGCAGGACATCCAGCATATCCGGCTGTGGAGCCCTGGGCATCATGGCCGGAACACGCTCATCGGGCTGGGAATCGGCGCCGGATTCGGTGTGGCGGTGGGCACTGGATGTGGTGGGTCAAACTCGTTCGTCAGCCGCGGCGAGTGTATGGCCGTCGGCGCTCCGCTGTTTGGGGGACTGGGCGCGGCCCTTGGAGCGTTGTTCCCCTCCCACGGCGGATGGCGCGAGGTGTATCGCAGCCAGTAGGCGGCCGCCGTGCGGGGCCGAGCCAATCCCGTCGAACCGGAGCTAGAATCAGCGCACGGAGGCGGCTGCCGTGTGGAGCCAGGTAACGGACTGTGTCATCTTCCTGTTGGCGCTGTGGCTGACTGCGAAGTTTATTTCACGAGTATGGTCGCGTCGCGCCCAGCCGGCCGAACCTGACGACTCGGCGGATGTGCCCGCGGGCCTGCGACCTCGTCCGAAGCGCGGAGCCGGCGCGGTGGCCCTGGCCGAACCTGATCCGGACCAGGATCTGATCGTGCATACTCGGCTCACGCGACGTCGCGGCAGCCGATAGAGCGTACGGTCAGTGGCGCTTGAAGTACTGCACGTCCCGCTCGTGCTGCTTTGCCTTGGCCAGCGTTGAAAAGGTGCCGAGGTTGCGGCGCTTGCCCGTTGCCGGATTCTTCTTCCGGGAATAGAGGCGGAATTCGCCGGATTTGAGTTTGCGGATCATACAGGAAGAGATGTGCGGAGATGCCCTTCGCGATGCCGGGGAGCGCATGCATGCTGTGGGCGAAAAGAGTCTCGATCGGCCGTAATTCGTCGCTGCGCTCCAAATGCCGTACCCTCATAAAGGCAATTCAGGAGTTCTCATGCGCGCTCTCGTCAAGGCTCGCGCCGAACGCGGCCTCTGGCTTCAGGATGTTCCCGAACCCGAATACGGCATCAACGACGTTCTCATCCGCGTCCGCAGGACCGGCATCTGCGGCACCGACGTTCATATCTATCAGTGGGACGAGTGGGCGCAGCAGACGATCCCCGTGCCCATGGTCATCGGCCATGAGTTTGTCGGGGAGATTGCCGCGGTCGGCTCCAACGTCTCCGACTTCCATGTCGGCGACCTGGTCAGCGGCGAGGGCCACGTGGTCTGCGGACGCTGCCGGAACTGCCTGGCCGGCCGCCGCCAC
This sequence comes from Acidobacteriaceae bacterium, assembly GCA_035295245.1. Taxonomy (GTDB): domain Bacteria; phylum Acidobacteriota; class Terriglobia; order Terriglobales; family Acidobacteriaceae; genus Palsa-343. Next base: position 1,061 of record DATGJK010000115.1, on the reverse strand, counting down.
CTGTGCGCGCATACTTCGGGCGTGGGCGTGAACCGGCCAGGCGCCTTCGCCGAGTACATCACGCTGCCCATGACTAATATCTGGCGGCACCACCACGGAGTCCCCGAGGAGATTGCCGCCATCTTCGATCCTTTCGGCAACGCGGTGCACACGGCGCTGGCTTTCCCGGTGCTGGGCGAAGACGTGCTGATCTGCGGGGCTGGGCCGATCGGGCTGATGGCCATTCCCATCGTCCGCCATGCCGGGGCGCGCTACGTGGCGGTGACGGACCTGAACCCCTTCCGGCTGGATCTGGCCCGCAGGATGGGCGCGACGGTGGCCGCCGATCCGCGCGAGCTGCCGGTGGCGCAGATCCAGAAGCAGCTCGGCATGCAGGAGGGCTTCGACGTCGGCCTCGAGATGTCCGGCAGCCCGGCCGCCTTCCGGGAGATGATCGACAACATGGCGCACGGTGGGCGGATTGCCGTCCTCGGCATCCCCTCCAAGCCGATGGAAACCGACTGGCGCAAGATCATTTTCAACATGCTGACGCTGCGCGGCATCTACGGCCGGGAGATGTACGAGACCTGGTACAAGATGTCGGTGCTGGTCACCAGCGGGGTGGATATCTCGCCGGTTATCACCCATCGCTACTCCTATAAGGACTACGAGCAGGGCTTCGCGGCGATGATCAGCGGGGAGACCGGCAAGGTCATTCTGGACTGGACAGAGCTGGGGTAACTCGTCTGGTTCGGGCAGATTAGGACAGGGCGAGAGCGCGCACGGCAGCGGCATCCGCAGGCAAGTTAGCAATATTGATACGGGTGAGACATCCCAGGGCCGAGATGCCGACATCGGAGAAAGCAAACCTAATAGATAAAGGATAGATAAAGGGCGGGGAAAGGCCGCGGCTAAGTACCGGGGTAACCTATTCTATTGAATACTTGGATAATACTCGGTGTTGCGCATAAAAGTGAGCATGACAAGTATATGCTCCTCCTTGTCAGCTTCAATGCAACTTTTTAGGGATTTGCTCTCAAAAAGGGGAAATACAGTCATGAAACTCTTCGTTCGTGCTTTCG
>DATGJK010000114.1:0-4974 GCA_035295245.1 Acidobacteriaceae bacterium | reverse complement strand
TCATGAACCGCTGATCCTTCAGCCCGACCTCGCCGCCGACGCCAGGCTCGGGATTCTGCGTTTCCGACTGATCCTCGCTGAACGAGCCGATGCCGGTATTGCCTCCGCCTCCCTGGCCTACTGCTCCCTGCCCGCTCGCGCCCGCCGGGGCCGTCCGCATTTCATTCGCTAAGCCGGCCACCGTACCGGCATCGGAACTTGGCGTGTTCAGCAGTCCCCGCGTATCCACCGGATAGACCGCGACCCGCGACAAGGCCAGCAGTTCCGCCGCCTTCTTCACCTGGCCCGAGAAGTCTGCCATCGGATCCATGTTGGGATCGCTGCCCCCCTGCAAAAACCGCAGCGGGAACGAGGCTGAAAACCACACCAGGTTCTTCCGCCCAGGAATCGTGCTCAGATACCGCGCCATCTGATCCAGCGCATCCAGCGTCACTTCTTCGCGCAGGCCAACCGCGAAATTCTGGTTGTCGGAGACAAACTGCTTCATCGACGAAATCGCCAGATCCGACAGCCCCAGCGCATTCGCCAGGTCCAGCTGCTGATTCGCCACCTCGTCGAAATCCGGATCGAGCAGCGCGCTTCTTTCGGCGTGACCTTTGCCCGGCCCCAGCGCCTTCGCCACTTCGGCGGCATCGGTCGTAAATCCGGTGATCATCCTCAGCGTTGTTCCCAGCGTGAACACCGCGATGCGCGTTCCCGGGGGAATCGTCCCCAGGAACTGCAGCATTCTGCGCCGCACATACACCTGATCGGATAGTGGCGTATTCAGCCCATCCAGCAGGAGCACATTCGCCGCCGACGTCAGCTGATAGTGCGGAAAGTTCGTGAACATATGCGGCGGGAGTTGCGGCGCCTTCACCGCCTCCACCGCATCCGTCGCCCGGTGCTCCTCGAAAACCGTGATCTTCTGCTCGCGTCCGTTTTCGCTGATGTGAAAGTCCGGCTGCTTCAGCCCCTCTACGGGCTGCTGCCTGCTGCGCACGACCACATCGACCATCACCAGATTGGCGTTCGTGCGGAACAGAGGCACGGCACCCTGTCCGGCCTGCGCGCTGCCGCTCTGCCCGGATGGCGGGTGTGACTCCTGTGCCGCCCACACCGGAGTCAGCAGGAGGGTCGCGCTGCAAACAATGGGGATTAAACGAGGCCGGACCATGGGGGCTCTCCTGAAGTGCTCCCCATCATAGCCCCGCCCGCTGACGGCTGTCGTTCGGCTCTTCTAATGCACGACGGCGCTCGCCAGCGGCATCTCCACGGTGCCAATCCGGCGGCTGTTCATGTCCAGCACCCCGAGGCGCAGGAACATCTGCCCCTCGGGCGCATCGATCTGCTGCTGCAAATGGATGGGCCGCAAAGATCCCGTGCCACTGAGGTCCACCTCCAGCCCCGTGTCGTTGTAGTTCTGCCGGACGCCCTCGCGGTTGTAGACGACTTCGGTCAGCTCAACCCTCGTCTGCCGCCGCCCATCGGGCAGGCTGGCGATCTCCAGCGTCTCCGGATTGATCCAGTAATCCACCATGACCCGCCGCGGATTCTTTAGCTGCGTCGCCATCGCGCCCGCCGGACCCGCTGTCGCCGCCACGGTCTTCACAGCGGCATCGCCCGCCGGCACCGCTCGCGCCCGGAACAGCACCTGCGACAATTCCGGCGTGCCGCGCTGCATCGCCACGATCAGCGGATTCACTTTTCCCGGGATCAGCTTGTCCTGGTGCTTCCCGGTCAGCGCGTAATAGCCGCGCCGATACTCCAGATCGTAGTGTGCTTCCGGAACCTGCACGGTGATCGTGCGGTAGCTGTCGTCGGTGTTCCGGTTTTCCGGCACGTAGCCCAGCGTGTAATAGCTCGAGCCGTTTGCGATGGCATCGCCCAGCGCCTCGCCCAGCGCATTCGTGTTCAGATAGGCCTTGCCGCCCGTGTCCTGAGCAACTTCTCTCATCAGGTTCTGCTCGGCGGCGTTTTTTGCCAGATACGCCTGGTTCTGCGCATCCACCGTCTGCGCGACGGTCGGCTGACCCCCGACGCCGACGCCTGCGCCAGGACCCACCGTGATGCTGTCGAACAGCCGCGGATTTCTCAGGTTCTTCTCTGCCGTAAAGGTATCGGACTGCGCCAGGCCTCGCGCGTCCACCGGATAGACCGCGACCCGCGCCAGGGTCAGCAGCGCGTTCATCTGCTTCACCTGCTGGTCGTAATCGCTCTCCTCCGAGACCTGGCCCATCTGCCCGCCGCCCGCCACGATGGCGGGGAACGCGCCGGAAAACCAGATCAGGTTCTTTCGCCCAGGAATCGTGCTCAGATAGCGCCCCAGCTGTTGCAGCGCATCGATCGTCATGTTGGCCCGCATGTCCAGCTGGAACTTCTGCTGGTCCTGCTGGAACTGCTGCAGGGAAGAGGCCGCGCCCCCGATGGCAGACATCTCCATATTCGCGAGATCCGCCATGGCCTCGTCGTAGTACGGATCCATGATCGGCGAGGTCTGCGGGTTCGACTCCACTTCCTTCAGCGCCTTCTCCAGCACATCCGGACCGGCGTCAAATCCCTCCACCATCCGCAGCCGCGACGCCAGCGTAAACACCGCGACCCGTGTCCCCGGCGGGATGGACTGCAGGAACTGCAGCATCCGGTGCCGCACGTAGAGCTGATCGGAGTAGGGCGTGTTCAGCGCGTCGAGCAGCACCACGTTGGCCGCCGACGTCAGCGTGTAGCGCGGATCGTTACTGACCATCCCCGGTGGCAGGGGCGCAGGCTGCGCGACTTCGAGCGCGTCGGTCGCCTTGTGCTCCTCGAATATCGTGACTTGCTGTAGCTTGCCGTTTTCGAGCACATGAAAGTCAGCCTGCTTCAGGCCGTGCACGGGCTTCCCATGATCCCGCACCACCACGTCCACCAGCACCAGATTGGCGTTGGTCCGGAAGAGCGGCACCTGCTGACCGGGGGGTGGAGTCGCCGGCTGTTGTCCCGCATTCACCTGCTGCGCGCCGCCCATCGCGGCGCACGCCAAAACTAAGCTGCACAGCCCAAAACGATAAAGCCGATGCATGAGATGGCCCCTTCCCCATAACCAGCGACGCCAACCAGCCCCGGAAAGACCCTCAGGAAGTGAGAAAGGCACAGTAGACGGGTGCTTTCGGGAACATCGAATCATACGCTTCCCTGCCATCGACGCCGCTCTTTCAACGCAGCTCGGGATTACAAAAGAAAGACCCTGTCCGCTTATGCGAACAGGGCCTCTCAGTTTTCTGGTTCCTGTCTTGCTGCGCTCTGAACTGCGTCCTCAGCTTGCCTTCGCTGAGCTCTGCCCACGGCTCTCGGCGCTCTGCTGCGGCTCCTTCGCGTGCACCAGCGGCATCTCCACCAGATGTTCGCTCACGAACCAGACCTGCAGTTCGTTGGTGCGCAGCACGTCGCTGATCAGCAGATCGTTGGTGCCGTCGTCGCCCAGTTCCTGGGCCTTCTTCGCCAGATCGCGCGTGTCTTTGATGATCAGCGCGTGCGCCTCCAGCAGCCGCGAAATCTGCACCGGAACCTCTTCGCGCCCCTTCGGAGGCCGCTCCAGCCGCGTCATCTCCGCGATGTCGTGCGCCATGGCAACGCTCACGCCGCCGAGGATCTGAATTCTCTCCGCCAGCAGGTCCACAAGCTCCACCTGTTCGCCAAAATGCTTGTCGAAGAGCAGGTGCAGCTGATAAAAGGTCGGGCCGCCCACCTGCCAGTGCGATTTCTTGTACAGGTCCCGCAACGATGCCGTATCCGCCAGCAGCACATTGAGCCGCTCGCAGATTTCGCGCCGCGCATCCTCCTCCAGCCCGATCGGCAGGTCGCGAATCACTGTGCCGAATTTCTGGATCTCCCGCGCCTTTTGCCGCCAGTCCGGCGTGATCAGATCGAAGCCTCGCCCGCGCCCCTGCGTTTCCGGCGAACCGCTTCCTAATCCACGACTCTCCAGCCCTCTGCTCTCCACCTTCTGCGCAGAACTCTTCATCAGCATTTCCTCCGTGCCCTTTAGGATGCGCCAATCACCGGTTCGGCGTCATCAACGCTGCTGTGCACATTTCGTGACCGGAGGCACATCGCAAAACGGGAAACGGCGTTAACCTGTTCCCATGCTGCAGGAGACCGCCGTCCCCTCCGCCACAACCGTCGCCGCCGCTGCCCGCAGCGTGCTCGAGCCGGCGATTGCCGCCCGTGCTTTTCCCGGCGCGGCCTTCGGAGTCCTGTGCCGCGGGGAGATTCTCGCCGTCGATGCGGTCGGTCGCTTTACGTACGAGCCCAACTCTCCCGCCGTCCAGCCGGACACGGTTTTCGATCTGGCCAGTGTGTCCAAGGTCGTCGCCACCACCGCAGCCGCCATGGTTCTCCACAGCCGGGGCCTCTTGGACATGGACGCGCGCCTCGGCGACATTCTCCCCGGCTTTGTCATCGGCATGGAGCCCGGCAGCGGCAAGGAGCGCGTCACGCTGCGCATGCTGCTCGCGCACAGTTCCGGCCTTCCCGCTTATGTCACCTTCTTCCGCGAGCACTCCACCGCGGACGGGCTGATGCGCGCCGCCCTGCGCCTGCCGCTCGAGGCCAAACCCGATGCCCGCACCGAGTACTCCGACCCGGGATTCATCCTGCTCGGCAAAGCCGTCGAGATCCTGGCCCAGGAGTGCCTCGCCACCTTCTGCGCGCGCGAGATTTTCGCCCCGCTGCGGCTGCAGAGCACCTGCTTCCGCCCGCCTATCGCGGTGCGGTCGACGATCCCTCCGACCGAGAACGATGCCACCTTCCGTCATCGCGTCATCCAGGGCGAAGTCCAGGACGAAAACGCCTTTGTCCTCGGCGGAGTCGCGGGGCACGCGGGCGTCTTCTCGAATGTGCGTGACCTGCTCACCTTCGCGCAGTGCATCCTCGACCAGGGCCGGACGGCCTCCGGCAAGCCGTTGTTCAGCCCTGCAACACTGGCGCAGTTCACGGAGCGACATACCACGCCCG
>DATGJK010000113.1:0-2959 GCA_035295245.1 Acidobacteriaceae bacterium | reverse complement strand
GTTCGAGGCGCGTGCCTTTGAAGGTGGCGATGGGACGCGCGGACTGGAGATTGCAGGCGTCGCGTACAGAATCGGCGAGCGCGGCGGCGACAATGTACACGCGGCCGTCTGCTTCGAGCGCGACGTAGTCGAACTCCGGATGAAAGGCGACGGCGAGCGAGGCGGGCAAGGTCCAGGGAGTGGTGGTCCAGATGACGGTCGCAACGTTTTTGCCGGCGAGCGCGGGATCGATGGAGCCGGGATCGCTGGTCAGGTCGTAACGAACGTAGATGCTGGGGCTGGTGTGCTGCTCGTATTCAATCTCCGCGTCGGCGAGGGCGGTTTCGTCATGGATGCACCAGTAAACCGGCTTGAGGCCGCGGTAGACGAAGCCCTGCTCGAAGAAGCGGTAGAAGATCTCGAGTGTGCGCGCTTCGTAGCTCCGCGACATGGTGCTGTAAGGGTTCTCCCACCGGCCAAAGACGCCGAGGCGGATGAACTGGCTGGTCTGGAGATCGACGTATTTCTGGGCGTAGGCGCGGCAGTGACGGAGGAATTCGGCGGGCGGCGTGTTCAGCTTTTTCCGGCCCAGCTGCTCATCGACTTTGATTTCGATGGGGAGGCCGTGGCAGTCGAATCCGGGAACGTAGGGGGAGTCGAATCCGGCCATCGTTTTGGTTTTGACGATGAAGTCCTTGAGGCATTTGTTCAGGGCGTGGCCCAGATGGATGGGGCCGTTGGCGTAGGGGGGGCCGTCATGGAGGACCCAGCGAGGCGCCCCGCGTCGAGCCGCTCGGATCTGCTCGTAGAGCCCGGATTCCGCCCAGGATTTCAGGCGCGCCGGCTCATTCTGCGGCAAATTGGCCTTCATGGGGAAGTCGGTGCGCGGCAGGGAAAGGGTTTCTTTCAAAGGCGGGAAGTCGCCGGAATGCGGCGCAGGGGGCATTATGGCTCCAACGTAATGTGTGCTTGTGGATAAAAGTTCATTGTATAGGGACAAAGGCGTGACTTCCCTGGACGGTGGACGTCTATGTCTTACAGGACATTGGCGCGGCGGGTGTGGCAGCAGGGCAGTTGACCTGGCATGAGTTGGGGCGTTACTGTGGCGAAACTGACAACCCCACTTCCGGCATCTCAGCAACCACGCGTCCCCAGAGACAGGGAAGGCGGCTGTCGTTGATAATCAGGAGTAAGCCGGGGAAGGCTCCCGGCGCGTATTATGGGGAATTCGGTGTTGGCGGATTTTGGAATGGGACCAGGAGAGAATCGGACGACAGGAGATCATCGCGAACTTCTGCAGGAATCCGACGGTTCCATGAGGACGTCGCCGGAAAGCGGCGGCGCGCCGGAAATTGCGAAGCAGACACCGCTTCAGTTGAACCCTGAGCCATTGATGCTGGGCCCTCTGGAAAGCGTAATCGAAGAGCCGATCTGGAAGACGCTGTGGAACAGCATCCAGGACGTTCTCTTCCCCAGGAAACTGCCGCCGCTGCAGCTAACGTCGCAGCCTGTCGCCGTGGTGGACCGGATGGCCGTCAAACGGAATCCGGTGACCAGCGCGATCTCGCTGATGACGCACGTGGTGGTGGTTGGACTGCTGCTGCTGTTTGCGCTGGAGCAGTGGCACACCCGGCAGGTCCAGAAGAAATTGCAGGCCACGATGGTGAACGTGCCGTTCATGCCCCCCATGAACATGAAGGATGTTATGGGAGGCGGTGGTGGCGGCGGCAATAATTCCATTGTTGAAGCTTCCAAGGGCAAACTGCCGGAGATGTCGAAGAAGCCGCTGGCGCCTCCGCAGATCCTGAAAGTGGATAATCCCAAGATTCCAGTAACCCCGGCCATCATGATGCCGCAGCCCATTAAGCTGCCGGATGCGAAGGACATGCCGAACATTGGCATTCCTCAATCGTCGCAGGTGGCGCTGGCCTCGCAGGGCGGTGGATCGGGATCGGGCTTCGGCAGCGGCTCGGGCGGCGGCATCGGATCCGGGACAGGCAACGGCATCGGGCCTGGATCGGGTGGCGGTTACGGCGGCGGGCCCATGCACATTGGCGGCGGCGTTTCAGCGCCGGTGCTGATCTACGATCCGGATCCGGAATTCAGCGACGAAGCGCGGCGCGCCAAGTACCAGGGCGTCTGCGTGGTGGGGCTGATCGTGGATGCGCAGGGCAATCCGCAGCAGGTCCGCGTGGTGCGGCCGCTGGGCATGGGACTGGACGAAAAGGCCATCGAAGCCGTGCGGCAGTACAAGTTCAAGCCGGCCATGTACAAGGGACACGCGGTGCCGGTGGAGATCAATATCGAAGTGAACTTCCGGATCTACTGACAAACAGGAGTTAGAGCACCAAAAACCCTCGCGGCGCAGGCTGCGAGGGTTTTGTTTTTGGGCTAGCGGAGCGCTTCAGCGATGGCGTCGTGGAACGCGGGCCGGACCTGGCGGATGGCATCGCTGGAGCGGTCGGGCCAGGTACGGTTCGTCAGCAGAACCACGGCAAGAGCCTGGTCCGGATCGATCCAGAGAGAGGTGCCGGCGAAGCCGAGATGGCCGATGGAGCGCAGTCCGAAGGTGCGGCCGGACGACGATGGCGGCGTGGGGATATCCCAGCCGAGTGCGCGCGATTTGCCATCGGGCGTGGTATGTCGCTCCGTGAACTGCGCCAGTGTTGCAGGGCTGAACAACGGCTTGCCGGAGGCCGTCCGGCCCTGGTCGAGGATGCACTGCGCGAAGGTGAGCAGGTCACGGACATTCGAGAAGACGCCCGCGTGCCCCGCGACTCCGCCGAGGACAAAGGCGTTTTCGTCCTGGACTTCCCCCTGGATGACGCGATGGCGGAAGGTAGTGTCGTCTTCGGTCGGAGGGATCGTCGACTGCACCGCGGTGGGTGGGCGGAAGCAGGTGTTCTGCAGCCGCATTGGGGCGAAAACCTCGCGCGCGCAGAAGGCGTCGAGGCATTCCCGGGCCAGGATCTCGACGGCT
>DATGJK010000112.1:0-2176 GCA_035295245.1 Acidobacteriaceae bacterium | reverse complement strand
GCGACGGTGGTCATGTCATAGCGAACAGCGACATCGTTCTGGCGGATTTGGCCGGAGATGAGCTGCCCGACCTGCTGCATCATGGCCTCGACGCTGGCCTCGCCGAATTCCTTTACCAGGCCGGTGGACTTGCTGAACTGCATCAGCATGATGGACAGTGGCGAATTCTGCTGCAGGTGGCGGCGCACTTCGGAGAGCAGCACATCCACGTAGGACGAGCGCTTCAGCAGTCCGGATTTTTCGTCGGTGACAGAGAGGTTGCGCACGAGCCGGCGGAGGCGGGCATTGTGCACCGACATAACCATCTGCTCGGCGATGCTGCGCAGCACGACGATATCGGAAGTGGGCCACTCCCGCGGCGAACCCTTGTGCTCGAGGATGAGCAGGCCGACATGCTCCTGCGCGTCAAGCATGGGGATGACCATCATGGCGTCAATGCCGAGCTTAGTGATGAGGTCCTGCAAAGGCTGCAGCTCGATGGCGTTCGCGGTGCTGGAAATGGCCATCACGCCGCGCTCGACCACCAGGTCCTGCAGCATGGAAATCAATTTCACCGTGGAGGGCAGTTCCGAAGCTTTGACGCCGGCGGCGCAGTATTCGAGAACCGCGGTGGGCGGCTTGCCCGGCGACGACATCGCAGCCACGCAGCGCGCCAGCCCCCAAAGCCTGCCGATGTCGTTGACCGCGGTCGAGAGCACGCCCTTGGTGGTTCCCTGGCGATGCAGGTTGCGGGTGATTTCGGTGACGCGCGCGACGTTGCTGATCTCCTGGTTTTCCGCTTGAGACGGCGCAGACCGAACGGGAGGCGCAGCCGCAGGCACGATGGCCGGGGCAGGAGCGGGAGTTGCGGCGGCAGGAGCGGCTGAAAAAGGAATGATGCCGGCCGCCATGTACAGGCGCCGCAAATCGTCGTTGCGCTCTTCTTCTTTGGGATAAAGGGCCTGCAGCTTCTGGAGGCGTTCCATAGCTTTGGCACGCATGCCGTACTGCAAAAGAATTTCCGCCTGAAGAATCAGATCCTGCAGTCCTGAAGTTTCCGCCGAATCATCTCCGACTCCCACCTGGGCCGCGGCTTCCTGGGAGGGTTTGGCGGGTGCGAAGCGGGAAGCAATGGCCTCGTAGCGCTTGTCATCTATTTTGCCGTGCAGCAAGTCCAGCCGTTTTTGATGGCCGGGCTCGTAGGCGTCCACTTCAGCAGCACGATCCAGACATTCGCCCGCTTTAACGAAATTTCCTGCCGCCGCGTACACATCGAAAAGTTTCAGCAGAGTCTGGCAGTACTCGTTCTCGCGATTCGAGGAGTTGAACAGGTCCACCATGAATTCCAGAACTTCGGGCTGGGCGCTGTGCTTCTCGACGATGTCCTTCATCAGGGACACGAAGTTGCGGCGCTCGCCACGCCGGCGCTGATCGGCCTCGAGTTTTTGGGCCAGGGCGACGGCTGCCGTGCCCTGCTGCGCATCCACGAATGCGGCGATCAGGTTGGCGACGGAATGAATGCGCGTGGGATTCTCCATGAACAAATCCCACACGTAAGGCTCGGCTTCCTGCAGGCGCTTGGCGGCGAGCAGGGCACGAGCAAACAAATCCTTCATTTCAGAGGTAGAGGCTTCGCGATTGACGGCCAGCGGTTCGAGAATGGTGACGGCAGTTTCGGCATCCCCTTGCTCGAGCACGGTGCGGCCCCAGGACATGGCAACCGCGGGATTCGCAGGATCGGCCTTGTAGGCGCGTTCGTACCAGTTGGCAGCGTTGCCCCCGCCCTTCTCTTCCGTCTCGGCGACCTGGAGATAAGCTTCAGCCGCGACTTTGCCGTCGCCCAGGTCCGTGGCAAATTCGGCCAGGCGCCAGAGATTATCAATCTTCGGCTCCAGCGCCACGATGCGCTTCAGCACTTCGAAGGCTTCGGCCTTTTTGCGCTGGCCGGTGAAGCCGGAGAGCGCCGCCTCATACGCCTGGAGCGCTTCTTTCTGGTTGCCGGGCTCGACGAGCTGGCCGTAGCGCCAGGTTTGTTCGGGCAGAGGAGGAGCGAAGCGCGCCAGCTTCTTGTAGGTGACAGTGGCTTTCGCGGCATCGCCGGTAATCACCTGCCGGTTGAACAGCTCGCCCAGCATGGCGACCATTTCTTTCTTGCGGCCCAGGGTGAGGTAGAGGTCGGCGACGGACTGGCGAACGG
>DATGJK010000111.1:0-5790 GCA_035295245.1 Acidobacteriaceae bacterium | reverse complement strand
TGCTTGCTCTGCAGGTGACGGGCGCCAATGTTCGAGGTCATGATCACGATCGTGTTCTTGAAGTCGACCGTGTTGCCGAGTCCGTCGGTCAGTTGGCCGTCTTCAAACACCTGCAGCAGGATGTTGAAGACATCCGCGTGCGCCTTCTCGATTTCGTCCAGCAGGACCACCGAGTAGGGCGAACGCTTCACGCGCTCGGTGAGCTGACCGCCTTCCTCGTAGCCCACATACCCCGGAGGCGAACCGATCAGCTTCGAGACCGAGTGCTTCTCCATGAACTCGGACATATCGAAGCGGATCAGCGACTTTTCGCTGCCAAAGAGGAACTGCGCCAGGGTGCGCGCCATTTCGGTCTTGCCGACCCCCGTCGGTCCGAGGAACAGGAACGAGCCGATTGGCCGGTTGGGCGACTTGAGCCCAGCGCGCGAGCGGCGGATCGCCCTGGACAGCGCTGAGATCGCCTTGTCCTGGCTGATGACGCGCTTGTGCAGCTCCTCTTCGACGCGGAGCAGCTTCTGCGTCTCCTCTTCCTTGATTGAGGTGATGGGTACGCCGGTCCAGCGGCTCACAACCTCCTCGATGTCCTCGCGGCCCACGATGCCGGCCGTCGAATCGTCGAGGTGATACTTGTCGCGCAGGGAGCGAAGGTTATCGCGCTCCTTCCGCTCTTCGTCCGAATAGAAGCGCGCCTTCTCGAACTCGTGGTTCGCGATGGCGTTCTCCATGCGGTGCACGATGAACTTGATCCGTTTCTGGACTTCGGTGATCTCGTCGGGCAGGGAAGTCTGGCGCAGCTTGACCCGCGCGCCGGCCTCGTCGATAAGATCGATCGCCTTGTCGGGAAGGAAGCGGTCCGAGATGTAGCGGTTCGAGTGCGCCACAGCAAAATTAATGGCATCATCTGTGTAGCTGACCGCGTGGAACTTCTCGTAGCGGTCCTTAATGCCCATGATGATCTTGATCGCATCTTCTTCGTTGGGCGGCGGAACCTTGACGGCCTGGAAGCGGCGCTCGAGCGAACGGTCCTTCTCGATGGACTTGCGATACTCAGCGGGAGTCGTCGCGCCGATGCACTGAATCTCACCACGCGATAACGCCGGTTTCAGGATGTTCGCCGCATCCAGCGAGCCTTCTGCCGAACCGGCGCCGACCAGAGTGTGCAGCTCGTCGATGAAGATGATGGAGTTTTGATTCTCCATCAGCTCCTTCATGATGGTCTTGAGGCGTTCTTCGAACTGGCCGCGGTATTTGGTGCCTGCAACGATGAGCGACAGATCCAGCGCCAGCACTCGCTTGTCGGCCAGGAAGCTGGGGACGTCCCCATCCGAGATGCGCTGCGCTAAACCCTCGACGATGGCTGTTTTGCCAACGCCGGGCTCGCCGATCAACACCGGATTGTTCTTCGTGCGGCGGCACAGGATCTGAACGACCCGCTCCAGCTCCTGATCGCGCCCGACCAGCGGATCGAGCTGCGCATCCATGGCGGCCTGGGTCAGATCGCGCGAGAACTCGGCCAGCAGGCTGGACTCGCGGTTGCGCTGCTGCTGCGGAGCCTTCTCCTGCGTCGCTCGCGCCAGCTCTTCGCGAACCGCAAGCAGCTTGAGCCCGCGCTCATGCAGGATCTCCGAGGCGAAGCACTTCTCCTCGCGCAGCAGGCCGAGCAGCAGGTGTTCCGTCCCGATGTGCTTGTGCGAGAGCCGCTCGGCTTCCTCAGCGGCATAAGCGAGCACTCGCTTGCATTCGTTGGAAAGCGGCAGGTCAACCGAAGTTGAAACCTTCTCGCGGATGGTGGTGTGTCCCTCGATTTGCTTGCGGATGGATTCCACCGAGGCGTGCGAGCGAAGAAACCGGTTGGTCAGGGCTTTATCTTCGCGCAGCAGTCCAAGCAGCAGGTGTTCAGTTTCGATATAAGGCGACCCGAACTGGCTGGCTTCATACCGTGCGAAGAAAATGACGCGACGGGCCTTTTCTGTATAGCGTTCGAACATGTTCCCTCTGAGAGCCTCCGCCTGTCCCGGCATTCCGGTCGTTTCGCCGGTCATGCCCGCAGATATCGGGACTCTTCGTATGTACTGCCACTCTGCCTGAAATCACGGGCAGATTTGAGTGGCCCCTGAGAGTGGTGCGCTCGTCCGCATCCATCCCGTTTTACGATCCGGCGCCGGCAGGTGACGGTCAGCGCCAAACCTGTTCCTGCAAGTCTGTTTCCAACTCCCCTCTCAGACGCTGAGTGGGGAAACTGCTTCCAGATGGCCCCTTTCCAGCCGCAAAATCCTGCCGCACCGGCTCGCCAGCGCCGGGTTGTGCGTAACGATGACGGACGTCAGGTGGTGCGTTGTATGAAGCCGCTCAATTAAATCAAACACCAGCTCAGCGGTACGGTTGTCCAGGTCGCCAGTGGGCTCGTCTGCCAGCAGAACCCGGGGGCGGGTCACAAGGGCGCGGGCCAAAGCCACACGCTGCTGCTCGCCCCCGGAAAGCTCTCCGGCGCGATGCGTAACCCGATCGCCCAGTTCGACTTCCTTCAACCATTGCTCCGCGCTTCTGAAGGCTTCCGCCTTCGCTAGCCCCCTGGCCAGCAGGGGAATGGCCACGTTCTCCAGAGCCGTAAACTCCGGCAGCAGATAATGGAACTGCCACACATACCCCACCTCCCGATTACGGAAGGTGGCGGCCTGCCTGGGACTCAGAGAACTCAGTTGAGTTGAGGCGCAGTATACGTCACCTTTCGACGGGGTATCAAGCGCGCCCAAAATGTGCAGAAGTGTGCTTTTTCCAGCGCCTGACTGGCCCACGATGGCCAGCATCTCGCCTTCTGCAACGTCCAGATCGAGCCCGTCAAAAAGGACCAGCCGGCCGCGGCCGGTTATGTACTCTTTGCAGAGACCCCTGACGCCGATAACGATTGGATGGTTCTGACCCGCGGAAGGACTCAACCCGGGCTGGAGGCCCCAACCCGGCGATTCGGAATGCCCGGCCTTTCCTTCTGTGGCGGGGACCGACTCCATACCTACCTCTAACATTCAGCGCGCGAAATGGGAATAACCATTTCAGTTCATTGGACGCACGAGTGAGGAAAACCGGACGCATCCGTAATGATGCGCGTTTCCCGGCTGTGGAAGGGCGGCGTGAACTGCTGCGCCCGCGGAGAAGTCGGCGTCTCTCCGCGAGCGCATCAGGCGCCCACAAGAGCCGGACGCAAACTGAGAGTGAACCGGGGCATCGACCCCATTCACTGAAGGCAAAAAGCGGCCGGAGTGCGACTGGAAATCCCGCGCGCCGCCACTCCGGTCGATCAAAACTCCTGTATGAACTGGCAGGAGGTTCCGCTGGTTGACAGGATCAGTGCAGCTTTTCCTCGGCCATCAGCTGGGCAAACTCAGACGTTTGCCGCAGTTTGGCAAAGACCGCTTCCTCTTTGATCTTGTTCACATCCTTGAAGCCTTCATTGAGGGCCTTGCGCAGGTACTCGATGGCCTGCTGCTGGTTGCCGGACTGGGCGAACAGTTCGGCAATGCAGAAGTCCTGCCGGGCGCGGTCGGCGCGGTCGCTCGGCGCCGGAATCACAGTGCCGTTGTCCATCCGGAAGACATTCGGATCGAGGCGGAAGGCCAGTTCGTAGGCCTCGAGACCTTGCCGGTAATCACGCCGCGCGAAGTATGCTGTACCCAGATTGGCGGCAACCACCGCCGAGTCCGGCATCAGCTTCATCGCCTTGCGGTAGAGGCGAATGGCTTTCTTATAGTCGCGCTTGGCGAAGTACGCCGCGCCCAGATTGTTAATCGCCTCCGGATAGTTCGGACGGATGAGCAGCGCCTTCTCGTAATCCTTCTTCGCCAGATCCACCGCTGACAAGTGCTGGTAGGCAATGCCCATCTTGTTGAGGACCACCGCGGACGAGGACGCCTCCCGATAAGCTTCAACAGCCTCCAGGTACCGGCCGCGCGCCATCAGAATGTCGCCGCGCTCCTCCGCGGGGAGCGAGGCCATCGTCAAGGATGGGGAGGATTGCGGAAGCGAATCGCCCTGTCCGAAGACACAGGGGCTGGCGGCGAGGCCGGCAAAGACGAGCGATTGAATCAGGAGTCCAGGGGTACGTCGCATGGGGAACCTCCCTGATCTGCACCCGGACAGATCGGGACACACCCAGTGCCCGGATGTTGGGATGCAGTATGCCCCAGCTGAGTGGCAACTCGCCATAGCCACTCCGGGCGGCATTTGCCTGACCGGTAGTCGCTCCTGCCAGAACTCCCTTCGCCACCAGCGTTATACCCGGTACCCAAAAAGTAGCTTGCGCTGCGCAACAAATGCGGTAAAGTCCGGATCAATATACACAGCGCGCTTCTTCAGCCGGACCCGGAGAAGCAGTCTCGTTCCAGCCCCTCTCCTCCCGGCGGGTGAAGCTACGCGGAGGAGAGCATGATTCCCCAGGGCCACCCTTTGCGCAAGCTGTTCCACGAACTGGTCGCCGAATGCTACTACACGCACTCGGGCATCGATGACTCCGAGCTGACCAGCTATGTCGGCGATTTGCTGACCGAGTTCTCGGCCGCGGAGAACCTCTACCGGATCCGCGATGCGGAGGGCCGGCCGGTGCGGGCGATCCGGGACATGATCACGGCGTCGGATCCGGTGTTCGGCGTCGCCTCGTCGTTTGACGAGGAGCGCGAGGTGCGGCGCCACATTGGCGACTACGCTCTGTTCGCTACCGGGATGTACCCCGAATCGACGCAGCTTTGGCGGCACAGCGGAGAATCAAGCTTCATTGAGATGGTCCGTGCCGGGAAGGAGAGCTACTACATCGTCTCCCAGTTCGATCTGTTCGAATACCGGGAAGAGGCGCCGCTCTTCAGCCGGCTTTCCGAGGAGTTCGAGCGCTGCATGCACGGCCTGACCTATGTTCGCGAAGAACTGAGCAGGATGGGCGGTGGGATGATCCAGTAGAGACTCGCCCGCGCATGGGGCACCCTCGTACCCGGGCGGTCATTACTCAAAACCGCCTCGTCCATTACCGGAAAGCTGTCTCAGAAAAGGTCAATCGGGCATACACTCCGTTTACGACGTACCGAGCCGGCGACCCCCGTTCGTTGGCCAACCGCGGCGAACTGCAGGACAGGAGCTGATGCCGCTACTCCCGTCCCCGGAGCGCTTCCTTTAAACGGCAGGCAGCCCCACCTGGCCGGGGCTGCCGCCGGGCGGACTTCGATCCCACCAACAACATGACTTCCGACATCTGGCAGCAAGCCGGCTCCGGCGCAGAATCATGCCGGAGCGCGATATGAGCCTACTTGGAGTCATCCTTTCGCTGCCCGCCATCTTTGGTGTCTGCCTCCTCTGGGCTACGCATGGGCACCCGTCCAATGCGGACAACGAGGACCTCGGAGTGGTTTCGAAGGATCACTGAGCCGAGACGGTCGCCGGGTTAAGCTGGCTGGCATGGAGCTGGCTGGCGGCAGACGGATCGTCACGCGACGTGCGATGCTACGGGGCGCGACCGCTGTGGGCGCGCTGGCCGCGTGCGGGGAGCATCCGCTGGCTGCTGAGCGACGGGCAGAGGCGCTCTGCATCGACTCGCATGTCCATGTCTGGGCGCAGGATCGGCGCTTCCCGTTCGCTGAAGGCGCACAGGTGCCGCCGGGCGATTCCTCAGTCGAGCGGCTGATCCAACTGATGCGGGCGCATGGCGTGGATCGCACGGTGCTGATCCAGGTGATCCATTACAAATGGGATAACCGCTACCTGCTGGACGTGGTGCGGCGCTATCCAAAGCTGTTTCGCGGGGTGTGCCGT
>DATGJK010000110.1:0-10728 GCA_035295245.1 Acidobacteriaceae bacterium | reverse complement strand
GCACAAAAGCGAAGTACAGCAGCATGATGAGCCAGTCGATGATGGTCAGGTTCACGCTGTGCGGTTCCTTCCGGTGGAAGAAAATGGCAGGTTCGCTGGCCAATGTACACGTTTGCCTGGGGCAAGTCCAGACAACGCGGCGCGCGGTGCGACGCCGGCCGGAGAGGGCTCCTAGTCGAGCCGGAACAGGCAGTAGAGGAACTGCTGGGTGCTGCCGAATGGGGTGCTGTGCTGCTGCGTGAAGCTGTCGAGGAGCTGAAAACGCTGGCCCAATTCGCGCTGCAGCGAGGAGGCGTCATAGCGGACGATGTCGAGGCCACTGCATCGCGTGGGGCCTTCCGGCCCGAAGGTGCTGATGATGCCGTGACCGCCGGGCTTCACGGAATGGAGCACCTGACGGATGTACGCAGCGCGGTTCGCAGGATCGGTGAGGAAATGAAAAACGGCGCGGTCATGCCAGAGGTCGAACTGGGCAGAGTCCAGAGCGTTGTGGGTGATGTCGCCGATGCGCCAGTGGACGCGGTCGGCGTCCGCGCCGAGTCGTTTTCGGGCTGTGTCGATTGCGGTTTGTGAAATGTCGAGGACGGTGAGGTTTTGATAGCCGCTGGCGAGGAGGTCGTCGACCAGTGTCGATGCGCCACCTCCGACGTCGAGGATGGCGGCCTTGTTTGACGGGGCGACGCGCTCGATCAGCTCCAACGAAGTGTCCAGATGAGGGGAATACCAGCTGACCTGGTCTGGCGGCTTCGTGCTGTAAACCTGTTCCCAGTGTTCGCGGGTGCTCATGGCGGTTAGAGCGACTGGACCGGGATCAGCGTGAGATCGTCGACCAGCCCGACTTCTTTTTGGACGAAGGGCTCGGCGTAGCGGACCCCGGCGAGGGTTCCGAAGTGGCGCGCTTCTGCGAAGGTGCGCTCGCGGATCTCCTCTTCGGGAACGAACAGGCCGCTGCCGGCGGATTGATTGGCGTACTGGGATATGTAGGCCATCAGCGCGCGGTGACGGTCCTCGATGAAGTCCGTGATGTCCACGACAAAGCTGGGCCGCACGTCGGCATAGAGGCTGGCGTAGATGATTTTGAAGGGGCGATGCGGAGGGGTTCCGGTGTCGATCTTTGCCAGACCGGCGAGGAAGCAGGCTTCGTAGCCCAGGGTGGAGGTCGTGTAATGGTCGGGGTGGCGGCCGGTCCAGTAAGGGAGGATCACGACGCGCGGGCGGACGCGGCGCAGGACTTCGACGATCTTCAGGCGGTTTTCCCAGGTGTTCTCGACGCGGCCGTCGGGGATGTCGAGCGCGTCGCGCCAGCCAACGCCCAGGATGCGGGCGGCTTCGGCGGCTTCCGCGGTACGGTCTTCCGCGGAGCCTCGGGTTCCAGCTTCGCCGCGGGTGAGGTCGAGAATCGCGGTGCTGACGCCGAGGGAGCGCATGCGCAGCAGGGTGCCGCCGCAGGTTTGCTCCACATCATCGCGATGCGCGGCTATGGCCAGAACTTCGGCTGTCACCTGTTCTGCCATTCTCGATCCTGCTGACGCTCGCTAGTAGTTCGTATTGTTGGCGTCGCTGGTGGCATCCATATATGCCACATCGATGGCGGTGCCGGCGATGGTCACGTTCGTGTTGTCGAGCGCGGCCATATTGGTGGTCTTGTAGATATAGATCTGGCCGCCTTCGGCGGTGTAGACCTTGTGCAGCCCGGTGATGGCGGCAACCCCGGTGCCGTCTCCCTGATACGAATTGATGGTTGCGTTGTGGCTGGCCGTATTGAACATGGTGATACAGCCGTAAGAGGTGTTCTTGCCGGCCTGCGCCTGCTGAAATCGCACGCCCGCATTGCACTGTGAGGAACCGATCCAGAGGGTGTTGTCGTCGGCGAAAACCATGCGGTTGTGAATGCCGTCGCCGATGGGGTACGTGCCGCTGATGGTTCCGGCGGGCATGTTCAGCACAGTCAAATAGCCGGTGAAGAGGCCGCTGGATGCCTGGAGCTGCTGGCCCGCGACATAGAGCGTATTGCCGTTGAAGACGGCGTTCGTCGCTCCGTTGGGGATGGGAATATTGCTTTGCGCGACGAGGGCGATGCCGCTGGCGCCGTAGCTGCCGGAATTCAGCGAAGAGGCGGTGATGGGGATGGTGGTCAGGCTGGCCGTCGTGCCGCCGCATTCAGGACCGCAGTTCACGACGTACGCCGTGGTGCCATCGGGAGAGAATACGGCTTTGATGGGGTGATCAAAGCTGGCATTGGGGCCGGTGCTGACCGGAAAAACGCACCAGGTGGGCAGCTTCAGGGGCTGGCAGTCCTGTGCGCCCAGGTAATTGGGATTGTTGATGGCCGCTGCCTGCTGCGCGGCGTTGAGCTGCACGATGCTGTACACGGCGAACGAACTGGGGGTATCGACCTTCACCGTGTGATTGGGCGCCTGGTCGGCGTTCTGAATGAAGACCAGCGCCACGGTGCCGCCCGGGTTGACGGAGACTCCATAGGCATCGGAGACATTCAGCACGACCGAGGATCCGCCACTGGTGCCGCTGCGATTGACCACGGTAATGACATGCGCGGACGGATTGGCAGCATAAACGTAATTCAGATCCCGGCTGGCAAAGATGCCGTTGTAAGGGCTGCCTTCGGCGCTGGAAACGGCGGAGCCGCTCACAGTAGCGCTGACCTTTTCCGATGCGTAGCTCACCAGGGAGAGTGAGCCGTCGGCGGCGTTGTAGACAGCGCCGGCCTGCTCTTCGGGCAGGTTCTGGATGCTGAGCGGGAGGTGGCCGGAGTAACCGGAAATCTCGAACTGGCCGCCGGAGGCGTTATGGGCGTGGCGAATGTCGTAATAGGCATCCAGGAACGGCAGAGCTCCGGTGGAGAAGGCGCTGGGATTCTGCTCGGCAACGAGGACGCGGTTCAGGACACCGCTGGGAGGCAGAGTGCGGCCGGCAAAGTAGTAATTCTTGCCGCATGAACCCGTCACGATGCAGACGATGAAGACCGCGATCAGAACGCCAAAGGAGTACAGGGAACTTCTCTTCTTCAAAATCTCAGAACCTCACCATTTGCATGGCTTATAGACGCGTGGGAAAGCCAAGTATATCAGGGCAGGAGAGATGTTTCTGACTGGAGGGCAGGCTGCGTGGTTTCTCTGCGACGACAGCGGCCCGGTTCCACCGGAGCGGGTGGTTTGCTGCAAAGCCCTGATAGCATGAAGGGACGGATATTCAGAGATGACGAGCCGTCTTGAGCACATCTTCGGCCAGCGCACTGTCCTATGCGACGGGGCCATGGGCACTTCGCTGTATGCGCGCGGGGTCTTCATCAACCGGTGTTATGACGAGCTGAACCTGTCGCAGCCGGAGATGGTGCGTTCGGTGCACGAAGACTACCTGCAGGCGGGCGCCGAGATCATCGAGACCAATACGTTTGGGGCGAATGCGTTTCGCCTGGAGCGTCCGGGATTGCGGGACAAGGTGGCCGAGATCAATCAGGCGGGTGTTCGCCTGGCGCGCCAGGCCGTGCAGCAAATGGCGGAGAAGCAGGCGGCCACCGCGTATGTTGCCGGA
This sequence comes from Acidobacteriaceae bacterium, assembly GCA_035295245.1. GTDB lineage: Bacteria > Acidobacteriota > Terriglobia > Terriglobales > Acidobacteriaceae > Palsa-343. The sequence goes on along the minus strand of DATGJK010000110.1, from coordinate 7,176 downwards.
TCGATCGGGCCGCTGGGCGTCCACCTGGAACCGCTGGGGAAAACCGGGCTGGACGAAGCGCGGGCGGCCTTCGCGGAGCAGATTCAGGCCCTGGCTGCCGGAGGTCCGGGCGTCGGAGCGGATCTGCTGATCATCGAAACCATGATCGCGCTGAACGAGGCGGAGCAGGCCCTTCTGGCCGCGCGTGCAACCGCGCCGGATTTGCCCGTCTGGGTGCTGATGACGGTCGACGAGGAGGGCAACTGCCTCGACGGCAGCGCGCCGGATGTTGCGGCGGCGCGGATCGCGTCGTGGGGTGTGGATGCGCTGGGCTGCAACTGCAGCGTTGGACCGGCGACGGTGCTGTCGGCGATCGAAAAGATGGCAGGCGCGACTAATCTGCCGCTGATTGCGATGCCGAATGCCGGGATGCCGCGCTCGGTCGATGGCCGCAATATCTATTTATGCTCGCCGGAATACATGGCGAGCTTTGCACGCAAGTTCGCCAAGGCGGGCGCGCAGTTCATCGGCGGATGCTGCGGGACGACGCCGCAGCATATTCGGGCGATGAAGTCGGCGCTGCGCGCCGTGGACGCGCAAACGGCGGCCGCGCATCGCGCCTCGAAGGTGGAGGCCATTGTGACGGAGACGCCTCCGCCGCCGCTGGCGGAGCGCTCGCGCGTGGGCAGGCTGGTGCACGAAGGCGAATTCATTAGCATGGTGGAGATTGTTCCGCCGAAGGGAATCGACTGCTCGAAGGAGCTGAAGGGCGCGCAGTTGCTGGCGGACATGGGCATCCACGTGATCAATGTGCCCGATTCTCCCCGCGCATCGGCGAGGATGAGCGCGCAAAGCCTGTGCATTCAGATCCAGCAGAAGACCGGCATCGAGACCGTGCTGCACTACACGTGCCGCGACCGCAACGTGCTCAGCATTCAGAGCGATCTGCTGGGCGCGGCTTCGATCGGGCTGAAGAACATTTTGTGCCTGACCGGCGATCCGCCGAAGCTGGGGAATTATCCGGACGCAACCGCTGTGTACGATGTGGATGCGATCGGGCTGGTGAACATCGTGCGCCGCCTGAATCACGGACTGGATATCGGCGGCAATCCCATTGGGGCGTCTACGGGCTTCACCATTGCGGTGGCTGCGAACCCTGGAGTGCCCGATCTGGATAACGAGATTCGCCGCTTTGCTTACAAGGTCGAGGCGGGGGCGGAATACGCGATTACGCAGCCGGTTTTCGATTTGCGGGTGCTGGAGGCGTTCCTCAAGCGCATCGAGCCGTTCCGGATTCCGGTGGTGGCGGGCATCTGGCCGCTGACCAGCCTGCGCAACGCGGAATTCATGAAGAACGATCTGCGGGTGAGCGTGCCTGACGAGATTCTGACGCGCATGCAGCGGGCTTCGACGCCGGAACTGGGGCGAGCCGAGGGCATCAGGATCGCGCGGGAAATGCTCACCGGAGCCAGGTCGATGGTGCAGGGTGTGCAGATCAGCCTGCCGGGCGGGCGCTATGCCGCGGCGGCGGAAATTTTGGCCGACGTGCTGCCGCCACGCCCTAAGCAGGACAACGCGGAGGCCAAACCGGCGGCGCAGCCGGAGGAGAGCAAAGTTGGCCAGCTTTGAGGAGTCGCTGACGAAGCTGGAGGAGATTGTGGCGCAGCTGGAGCGCGGCGATCTGCCCCTTGAGGAGTCAGTGAAGCTCTTCGAGGAGGGAACACGCCTCTCCACCGAATGCCGGAAGCAACTGGAAGAGGCCGAAGGCAAGGTGGAGATGCTGGTGAAGCAGCGCGACGGCGCGATGAAGCGGGAGCCGTTCGGGAAGTAGTTCCTTTCTGGGCTGCTTAACGCTTCTATGGATGCGCGGCGATGTAGTCGCTGATGTTCTTCATCTGCTGCGTCCAGCCTTTGTCGTTTTGCTCAAGGGCTTCCTTCTGGCGATCGGGCGGCAGGTCGTTGAAGCCGCATTCGGAGAGGTCGAGCCGGGTGCCTCCGTCTTTTGTAGCCTGCAGGCGGAACTCAACCAGCGTGGGCACTTCTTTTGAATAATCAATTTTCGGATCGATGGCGTATGGGTGCCACGTGAAGGCGAAGTACTGCTCGGGATCGATCTCCTGAATGACCGCGCGCCAGGTGATGTGCTCGTAACCGGGATGCAGCACCGGTCCGCTGGCTTCCTCACCGGCCTTGAAGGGCGAGTCGATCTTCACGCGGAACCACTCTCCGAATTCGATGTGGCTGGTCAGCGCGCGCCAGACGCGGGAGACCGGCGCGTTCAGGACGATTTCCTTTTCGATGCAGTCGGAAGCCATGAACTACCTCCCGAAGCATGCTAACGCGGATCAGGCCGCTGCGGTCAGCAGGACCGGGTCACCATGCGTGATCATCAACGTGTGTTCGTAGTGGGCGGCGAGGCCGCGATCGGCAGTGCGCACCGTCCATCCATCGCGCGCGAGCACGGAGCGGCCGGAGCGGCTGGCGATGATGGGCTCGACGGTGATGACCAGGCCTTCCGTGAGCATGCTGGAGGCGGACGGATCGGGCCAGTTGGGTACGCTGGGTTTCTCGTGAATCGTGTGGCCGATGCCGTGGCCGCACAGATCGCGGATGACATGGAAGCCGTCGGCGCGGACGATGCGCTCGACGGTGCGGCCGATCTCCTGAACCCGATTGCCGGCGCGCGCCACCTGCATGGCTTCCTGAAATGCTCGCTCGGCGCATTCGGCAAGCCGTTTGCCGAGTGCAACGGGCCCGGAGTGCTCGGGACCTTCGCCGACGATGATCGTTTCGGCGGCGTCGGCCATGTAGCCATCGAGCTGGATGGTGACATCGAGCTTGAGCAGGTCGCCATTGCGCAGTTTGCGGCCGGAGGGGATGCCGTGCACGATCTCGTCGTTGACGCTGATGCAGCTGACGCCGGGGAACTGGTAAACGGTGACGGGTCCGGAAACGGCGCCATGTTGCCGCATCACCTCTTCGCCGATGCGGTCCAGTTCTGCGGTAGTCATGCCGGAGCGGGCAGCGGACTTCATGGTTTCGAGCATCAGGCGGACAACGCGCCCGGCAGCGCGCATGGCAGCGAGTTCTTCGGGAGATTTGATGGACATGGTTAGCTTGCTCTCTTCCCTCTCGCGGCGGTGTCCTGGAGCATGGCAGCCCGCAGGAGCATATTGAGGCGCGTCTGGTATCCCTTTCCCTTCCTGCGCAGCCAGGCGATGATGTCGGCATCCAGGCGTACGGTGAGCTGCTTTTTCACAGGGCGGTAGAACGGATTGTGAGCCGCATTCTGCCAGAAGTGTTCGGTCAGCTCGGGGATGTCCGAGAGATCAATCTCGCTGTCCGGACGCGAGGCCAGCGCAGCGAGTTCGCGTTTGCGGCGTGGCGTCAGTTTGCTTTCACGTAACGTTTTCGTAACGGTTTTGCTCATAGCGTCTGCGCTCCCCGCGCGTTGCCCTTCGTGCTGAGATGATGCGAATCAGCTCCTCACCGGACTCTTCCTCGACAGTATGGGCTACCAGCACCAGAATTACGTCGGCAACGAGGCCGATCGTCTGCCAGCGAATCTCGCCCTCGACAATGCGGTCCGGCTCCGAAAAGGCGAAGGGATCTTCGAAAACGTGAATCGCATCGCTAAAAGTAATTCCATGCTTGCGTTTATTGACCGATGCCTTCGCCTCATCCCATCGGAAGAGGGTCATCGAGAGTTTATTGTAGCTACAATTCTATAATTACGCAATCTACTCGCCCAGCAGCAGGCGCTCGGTTGAGGTCGCCCGTCCGGTTGCGCCGTCGCATTCGATGATCAGGGCGGCCATGCGCGGATCGCCTTTCGCCGCTTCGAATTTCCCCGGCATTCCGGTAAGGAAGCGATCGAGGACCATTTGCTTTTCGACGCCAATGATGGAGTCGTACGGGCCGCTCATGCCGACGTCGGTTTGGTACGCGGTGCCATGGGTGAGGACGCGATTGTCGGCGGTCGGGACATGCGTGTGGGTTCCAATGACCGCGGTGACACGGCCGTCGAGATACCAGCCCATCGCTGCTTTTTCTGAGGTGGCTTCAGCATGGACGTCCACGACGATCACTTTTGCAGCGATTTTGTTGAGCAGGGCATCGGCCACGCGAAATGGATCTTCGTTGTTGGCCATGAAGACGCGGCCCTGCAGGCTAAGGACCGCATAGGTTTGTCCTGAGGGCAGGGCGCCTTCATAAAAGCCGTAGCCGGGAGCGCCGGGCGCGTAGTTGGCGGGACGGATCACGCGACGCGGGGGCTCATGCGAGTCGGCGGGGACGGACTTGAGATAGTCGATGATCTCTTTCTTGTCCCAGACGTGATTGCCGGTTGTGAGCACATGCGCGCCGAGGTCGAAGAGCTCGCCGGCAATGCCGGGCGTGAGGCCGAATCCGCCGGCGGCGTTCTCCGCGTTGATAATGACGAGGTCGATCTGGCGGCCGGAAATAATGTGGCCGATGTGTTCCCGGACGATGCGACGGCCAGCGCTGCCGAAGACATCGCCGACGAAAAGGATGCGCAAGCGGTGCTCTCCCAGGAAAAGGAAATTATAGAGCGTACGGCATTTGTGAGATGCGGGACAGGTGAGGACAATTGTTACAAACTCCCGGTATTTTCTCCGGCAAAGCTGTGGTAGGTTTGAGCATGGCCGTCAATACCCGATTCGCAACAGGCGTGCACGCGCTGGCCCTGCTGGCTTCCGAACCGGATGTACTGCAGACTTCCGATGACGTGGCCGGCAAGCTCAACACCAACCCCGTGGTGATCCGGCGCGTATTTTCGCTGCTGCATCAGGCCGGACTTGTGGACAGCCAGAAGGGGCCGCACGGAGGCTCCAGGCTGGCGAAACCGGCGAAGCAGATTACGCTGGCTGAGGTCTACGGCGCTCTTGATGGCGGAGAGATCTTCCACACGGCCGCGTTCGACGGCGCCGATCATTCGAAGTTGCGCTCCAGACTAAAGAATGTATTTGCCGATGCGGAAGCGGCTCTGCGCGATGAGCTGGAGCGCACCTCGCTCAGCGACCTGGTGAAGAAGTCGGGGAAAAAGGGCAAGAAAAGGTAAGGGTGCCTGCTGTCTCCAGCAAGCAGCAGAGATTCGCCGTTGAGATTATGCTGCAGCTCCTGCTGCCGCGATCCGCCGCGAATCGCGTAGCCAGCGCGCGCAGAGCAGCAGCGCGATGGTAATCAGCGCCACGGTGAGGCCGATCCAAAGTCCGGCGAGACCCCAGCCGAAGACAAAGCAGAGCGCGGCGCCGAGGGGAAGGCCGAAGATCCAGTAGCCGGCGAAGTTCATGAGCATCGGAAAGCGCGTTTCGCCCAGGCCGCGCAGCGCACCGGTGGAGACGCTCTGAGTTCCGTCGAAAATCTGGAAGCCTGCGACGATCGCGAGGATGTGCGCGCCCAGGGCGAGCACGCGCGTGTCGTGCGTCCAGATGCCGATGATCGGCCGCGGTATGGTGAGCAACAGAATGGCCATGCAGCCCATGAAGGCGACTCCCAGGGCAATGGCGAGCGTTCCGGCGCGACGGGCGCGCGCAAGATTACCCGCTCCGATCGCGTGACCGACGGCAACCGCGGCGGCGGCGGAGATGCCGAGCGGAACCATGTAGGTATAGGCAGCGCAGCTGAGGACGATCTCGTGGGTGGCGAGCGCGATGGACGTCAGATGCGAGGCCATGACCGTCGCTGCTCCGAAGGCCGCGACTTCGAGCACGACCTGCGACGCCGCAGGAAGTCCGAGATGCAGCAGAGCGCGGATGCGGTTCCAGTCCGGGGTGGGCCAGTGCGCGAAGAGCCCGTGTCCGCGCTTTGATTCATGCCTCCACGCTGCGTAGACCAGCACGGCCGCCATGTAGATGCGCGCTCCGCAGGTGGAGAGCGCCGAGCCGCGCACGCCCATCGCCGGCATGCCGAAGTGACCGTAGATGAAGATCCAGTTGCCGGCCAGATTGACAAGGTTCGCGGTGATCAGCGCGAAAGCGACGGGACGCACGCGCCCGACGCCCTGCAGATAACGGCGAAAGCCGCCGTACACGAGAAGCGGAAAAGTGCCCCAGTTGAGAATGCTGACGTACGGGCGGGTGAGGATGGCGACGGTCGGGTCGACGCCACGCCCCGTAAAGACGCGCTCGGCGGCCAGCATCAGCAGCATCAGCAGAGGAGTGAATCCTGCGGCGATATACACGCCCTGGGCGAGCCAGCGGTGGCAGTCGTCGTAGCGGCGCGCACCCCAGGATTGTGAGACCAGGGTGTCCAGGCCGAGGAGCAGTCCAATGCCGAAAAGCGAGGGCGCATAGTAGATGGCGTTGCCGAGACCAACAGCAGCAATCGCCTCCGGCCCGAGGCGGCCGACCATCACCAGGTCGACAATGGTCATGGTCATCCAGCCAAGTTCGGAGAGGACGACGGGGATGGCGAGAACCAGCAAGGCGCGGAACTCCTCGCCGAGCCGCACTTCCTGATCATGCTGTTCGAAAACCTGAACGCCAGCGCTGTCCCTCTGCTCCTGCGGCAGTTCCTGGATGGGGAATTGGGGCTCCGCGGGCATAGGAATGGATCATTGTAGACGGCGCCTCGAGAGAGGGCCGCGTGGTAGATTTGAACTAGCGCGCGCTGCGCAAAACCCGCGCAAGTGCAGCGTCCCGCCCAGTGCGGAGAGATGGCCGAGTGGCTGAAGGCGCACGCTTGGAAAGCGTGTTTAGGGGAAACTCTAACGTGGGTTCGAATCCCACTCTCTCCGCCATACCTCATAAGTTGTTTATTTTCAATATGTTACTGAATATAACTTTCAAAATGGATACTGTTGAGGCGGTATCCATCTGTTAGCAAACTGTCTATGTAGCAGATAAGCAATAGCTTTGTAGCCAATTGTGGGTGAGAGAGTTGGTCTCTCTCTGAACACCGATATTAGGGATCAGGAGCCGCCAGAGAGTGCTGATGGCATTTTGCAGACCCAATACCGGGTCAAACGAGCGTTGAACTTCTAAGGGCGTCGCCCTAGAAAATCACCCAAGGATGTTGCGCTCAATCTCTTCCTTGGTCAGAACCTTGCCGACTTCGAGCATGTGGCAAATGAGGTCAGAGAGGAGCTTGCGACTCTCAATGACATGTTGCCGAATTGTGGCGTCATTCAGTTCTCCACCATGCACAGCTTTCGACCGAATTTCATAGAGCTTTTTG
>DATGJK010000109.1:0-7383 GCA_035295245.1 Acidobacteriaceae bacterium | reverse complement strand
CGTCAGGAATATAAGCGACGTGCACCTTGCCGAAGAAGGGCAGCATGTGGTGCTCGCACAGCGAGTACATCTCGATATCTTTCACCAGCACCATCTCGTCGTAGGCGACATCGAACATGGCCGCCTGCAAAATGGCATGCGGATCCTGTTTGTAGCCGCGGGTCAGAAAATCCAGAGCTTTCTCGACGCGTTCCGGCGTCTTCACCAGCCCATCGCGGGTGGGGTCACCGTCATAACGGCGGATGATCTCACGGTAAAGCTCCTGGGTTGACAGATGCTCAAGGCCCGTTTTTCCGATGATCTCCCGCTTTGCCCGTTGCGGCATCAACGCATGCGTTCTTGCCATTTGCCCGTCCTCTTCCCTGGGCCGCGCAACTATGCCGCGCCCTCAACGTATTCAAAAAAGTTATTCGACGTCTCTTCAATGCGGACCGCGAGCGAGAATTCCGGCCGCAGCGCTCTCCGCAGCCTTCGCTGAATCTCAAGACACAGATTCTCGGTCGTGGGCACACGATCCGCAAAAACTTCGAGCGTATTCAGATTCTCGTGATCGAAAGGCTCCAGAATCTCGCGCTGGACACATCCGTCCAGCTCGGTGAGATCGCACACCATTCCCGTCGTTCCATCGATCTGGCCGCCGACGATCACTTCAAGAACATAGTTATGTCCGTGCCCCTGCGGATTGGCGCACTTTCCGTAAATCGCGTGGTTTTCCGCATCGCTCAGCCGCTCGGAGCAGAGGCGATGCGACGCGCTGAACCGGTACCTTCGTCCCAGATACGCCTTCACAATACGCGCTCTCCCGTCACTCCCCGAGATAATCGGCAAACAGGTCCGGCATCTCGTAGACCCGTACCCGCTGCAGCCTCGAACCGGGGATTTTCCCCTCGAGCCTGCGCCAAATCGCCACCGCAATGTTTTCTGTCGTCGGAAGCGTCGCCCGAAATTCCGGCACCTCCAGGTTGAGATGGTGATGATCGTAGTCCGAGAGCACTTCGCGCTCCATGACATCTTTCAACTGCTTCAGGTCGACGACGAAGCCCGTCACCGGATCCACTTCGCCCGCGACAGTCACTTCGAGAGTGTAGTTGTGCCCATGTCCGTTACGATTGGCACATTTTCCGAAGGCGCGCCGGTTCTCCTCTTCGCTCCACCGCTCGTTCCAGTAGAAGTGCGATGCGGAAAATTCGGCTTTCCTCGTTAGCAGAATCATGCCTGCTCCTACAGACGGCGGTCCGCGCGGACCTCCCGACCCTTCCAGACTACCTGCTTCGTCACGTTGAGACGAAACCAGCTCTGCCACAAGAGAGCAGCGTAGAGCGGAACCCCCAAAATCGACCACGCATAGTCACGAAAACGAAAATTCGACTTCGCCACGCGGCTGTAGAATCCCCAAAGCGCGCGCAGCCAGACGATTCCCAGGGCGGCGGTCGCCATCGGCGTTCCCAGCACACCCGCGGAGAGGCGGATTCCCGCCGGCTGTCGCTCCGCCCACCACAGGAACCAAACCAGCAGCGGAATGCCGGCCAGCACGGCAAACTGCAGCAGCCGCATGCCGGCGAGCATCATCGCATTCGCGAAGAGCAGCGCCAGGTTCTTCGTCCAGCCCTCCCACAGCGCTCCATAGCTGCGATACATGCGGGCCGCCACAGCTTCCGGCGCATAGCGGAACCGCAGCCCCAGTTTGCGCCGCTTGGCGAGCGACGCCAGCTCCACATCCTCGAGAATCGCAGCCCGTACTGCCTGGTGCCCGCCAATCTTGTCGTATACATCGCGCCGCACCAACAGAAACTGCCCATTCGCAGCAGCGGTCAGCTTCGACGGATCATTCACCCTGGCCGGCGAGTACGTTGCTGCCAGATCGCTGAAGATCAGCGGCATGATCAGGCGCTGCGCGAACCCATGCAGAATCTGACGTGGCGAGTAGGACAGCATTCCCGCCCCGTGCCGTTCGGCCTCGATCATCGCAGTCCGCAAGTGCCCGGGTTCATGAATCGTATCCGCGTCGGTAAACAGCAGCCACTCGCCCCGCGCCGCCTGCGCTCCGGCCCACGCCGCGTTGGCCTTCCCGGTCCAGCCCTTCTCCAGCTTCGGCGCATCAAGGACCACCACACCGGCAAATCCGGCGGCGATCTGGCGGGTGTTGTCAGTCGAGGCGTCGTTGACGACCAGGATCTCCCAGTCCCGCCCCAGTTCCCAGCCGGGCTCCTGCTGGTTCACCAGCGAGCGCAGGCAGTCGCCGAGGCAATCCTCCTCGTTACGCGCCGGGATAATCACCGAAAGTACCAGGGACGGAGTGATGGAATCCAATGCTTTTCGAGGCTCTTCACTATTATAGGAATGTGATTCTGCCCCGGAATTCCCGGCTCTTCGCGGCAAGCCGCGAGCACGCGCGGCGCCTGCCGGTTCTTCTGCTCTGTTCCCTGATGCCTGTGGCCGGTTGCCTGCTTCAGGGATGCAATCGCACGAACCACCCGGCTCAGGTGGGCGAACGCGCTCCGAACGTCGTCATCCGCGATGGATCACAGACCGTGCGCCTCCGCGATTATCGCGGCAAAGTCATAGTCCTGAATTTCTGGGCGAGCTGGTGCGCGCCCTGCATCGAGGAGTTTCCCTCGCTGATTCAGCTGCAGCGTAATATGCCCAACGACGTTGTCGTTCTCGCCGTCGCGTTCGACACCGACCAGGATTCCTACCGGCAGTTTTTGCAGGACAACAACCTGAACGGGATCACCACGATTGACGACCTGACCGATACCTCAAACCATGCCTTCGGCACCTATCGCCCGCCCGAAACCTACATCATCGACCGCAATGGCGTGATTCGCCGCAAGTTCATCGGCATGCCCCAAGGCGGATGGACGATGCCGGAAATCGTGAACTACGTTAAGCACCTCTGATCAGGATCGATGCCGAACGCCCCTGTACGCCCTGAGCCGCGCTGGCCCGCCATGATGGCATTGCTGGCCGTCGGCGGACTTCGCCTCGCCCTGCCGGAGCAGCTTTCCGTCGGGCCGGACTGGCTGCTGCTCGCGGTCATTGTTGGCCTCACCGTCCCCACCGTCTGGGCGCACTCCGCCGGCAGAGCGGCTTTGAACCGCCTGCTTGGGTTCATCGTCACCGGTGTCATCACCCTCGACATGATCTGGTCTCTCTTCCTGCTGGTCTCCGCGTTGCCCCAACGCAAGGAAAGCCCGCAGGCCCTGCTCCAGTCTGCCGCCGCGTTGTGGATCACCAATATCCTCGTCTTCGCCCTGTGGTACTGGCGTCTCGACGCCGGCGGCCCGAACGAGCGCGACCTGCGCGGCACACATAGCGACGGCGCTTTCCTCTTTCCGCAGATGACGCTGGACCTCGAAGCGAAGCGGGCCATGGGTGAAGAGAACTGGAATCCCGGCTTTGTCGACTACCTCTTCATCGCTTTCAATACCAGCACCGCCTTTTCGCCAACGGATGTGCCGGTGCTCTCGCGCTGGGCGAAAGTCCTCATGATGCTGCAGTCGCTCATTTCGCTGGCCACCATCGCGCTGCTCGCCGCCCGAGCCGTGAACATCCTGTAGCGCCGCAACGTCGTTCCCGATGAACGAGCGTGCGCTGTCAGCGCGGAACCGCAAACAATGTGCAGATCTGCTCCACGCCCTTCCGAAACGCGGCCTCCGGGGTCAGCAAGCTGACGATGAGCCACCCATCTCCGCTGAATCCAAAAAAGTAGCCGGGCTGAACGGACACCCCACATTCCTCAACCAGGCGCACGGCCAAATCCTCATCGCGGCCCAGCGCCGGGACCCGCAGCACGGCATACCATCCGGCCTCCACCTGCAGACGTGTCACCGCCGGACAAGCCGCCAGAACCTCATCCAGCGCGGCCAGGTTTGCCCGCGTACGCATCCGTATCTGATCCTGAATGGCGCCGGCCCCTCGCAGCCATGTCTCCAGAGCGCACTGCACGGGCGCATTCATCGAGAGGAACGTGTCGGCAATCACCTCCAGCCGCTCCAGCGCCGGAGCGAGTTGGTTTTGCGGCCCCGCGGCGGCAATCCACGCCACCTTCATCTGCGGGAGAGCCGCGATCTTGCTGATGCCGCTCAGCACAAAGCTCAGCGCCGGATGCTCTCCGCTTGCAAAGCTCATCCCCGGCGCGCCGGTCAGCGGGTAATCGAGAAAGACTTCGTCGACAATCAGCGCCAGCCCGTGTTCCGCGCAGAGTTCTTCCAGTTCGCGGCGGACCCGCGTCCAGTGCCCCGTCGGATTGTTGGGGTGGACGACGGCAATTGCTTTCGTGCGGTCCGTGATCCGCTCGCGCAGACTGGAAAGATCGATGTGCCAGCCGTGATCGTAGAACAGCGGATAGGGCCGGAGCCGGACGTCGTCCAGTTGCGCCAGGAAGTCAAACAGCGGATAACTCGGCTGCGCGATCAACACTTCATCGCCCGCATCGCACAGCAGCCGAAAGATCCAGCTGTACGCCTCGCTCGTGCTGGTCGTCAGAAAGACATTTTCCTCCGGCACAGCAGCGCCATGCTCAGCATAGCATCGGCAGACTGCCTCGCGCGCGGCCGGCATTCCTCGCGGATCCGGTCCGTAGCTCATCGCGCGTGGATCCGTGAGAGCCGCAAGAATTCCCGGCTCATCGTAGTGGAATCCGCATTGCGTCGGGTTCGATGCGGTCAGATCGAGAAGCGGCAAACCGGCGGCCCTGCGTTCCCGCAATGCGCGGGCCAGCCGTGTTTCCTCCATGTCCCAGGCTGTCCTGCTCGAGAACCGCACCTGATCATCTTTTCACAGCGGGAGAGTTCCGAAATGCAGCCCGTTTTTGGCCGAGCGCCGGCTCGCGAAGATAATAAGAAGAGATCTCTGATTTCAAATGTGAGGGATTCTTCTTGCCCATACGCGGAGTCATTTTCGATTACGGCCTGGTTTTGTCACGTCGGGATCCGATTGCCCACGAGAAGCTCGTCAAGATCACCGGGCTCGATCTCGACACCTTCGAACGTATTTACTGGCCGGGCCGCCCCAGCTACGACCTCGCGCAGGTCGATGGCCCAGGCTACTGGAAGTGGTTCGCCAGCGAGGCGGGAATCAGCTTCACCCAGCAACAGATCGAGGCTCTCGTTCACAATGACGTGCTGATGTGGGCGGCTCTGAACCCATCGATGGTCGCCTGGGCCGGAGCGCTCGAGCATGCGGGCATCCGGACCGCAGTTCTCTCGAACATGATCCCGGACCTGCTGCGTTACATGCGGAACAGCCGTGATTTCGCGTGGCTCTCGGGATTCTCGCAGCTCACCTGGTCCTGCGAACTGGGCATGGCCAAGCCCGACCCGGAGATTTACACCTACACCTGCGACAAACTCGGCGTTGCAGCAGCCGAAACGCTGTTCCTGGACGACAACCCGAAGAATGTCCGCGCCGCCGAAGCGCTCGGTATCCAGGGAATAACGTTCACGAACACCGAGCAGTTGCGAGAGGATCTCGCCCGCCGAGGTTTTTTGCAAAACGTACCCCAGCCCGGCGATGCCGAACTGGAGCAGGTACGCTGATCAGCTGCGCAGCGGCGACTCAGCCGGAATGGGCACCTGCTCGACAATTTCGACGCTGAAGCCCTGCAGCGCCGGCACGTGGGTCGGCGTATTGCTCAGCAGGCGAATGCGGTGGATGCCCAGATCCGCGAGAATCTGGCCGCCAAGACCGACTTCGCGCAGAATCCGCTGCCGCCGATCCTCATGCCTCTCGAGGGCGCGAGCCTCGCGGTGGAAGATGATCCGGTGCGGTTCGACGGTGCGGTCCATCTCAAATCCGCGGCTGGCATTGTGCAGGTAGAGGAGCGCGCCGCGCCCCGCCTGTCCGATGGCCTTCAGCGACTGGCGCATCGTCTGATGGCAGTCGCACAGCGTTGTTCCAAAGACGTCGCCCGCCAGGCAGTGGGAATGAACGCGCACCAGCACCGGTTCCTGCGATGCTCCGCCGCCGCTCACATCGCCCATCACCAGCGCCACGTGGCTTTCGCCGCCGTTCACTTCGCTCTCGTACGCGATCATGCGGAACTCGCCCCATTCGGTCGGCATCGCACTCTCCGCCACGCGCACGATATACCGCTCGTGCTGCAGCCTGTAGCGGATCAGCTCAGCAACCGTCAGCATCTTCAGTTCGTGCTGCCGGCAAAACTCGATCAGATCCGGCACGCGCGCCATCGTGCCGTCGTCCTTCATCACCTCGCAGATGACGCCCGCCGGGATCAGCCCCGCCAGCCGCGCCAGGTCGACAGACGCCTCGGTTTGCCCGGCGCGCACCAGCACGCCACCCTTGCGCGCGCGCAGCGGAAAAACATGCCCGGGCCGCGCCAAATCATGGGCGGTCGAGAGCGGATCGATGGCAACCCTGATCGTGTGCGCGCGATCGTAGGCCGAAATGCCCGTCGTGACCCCCTCCCGCGCTTCGATCGTCTCGGTAAACGCCGTCCCGAAGCGCGACGAATTCTGCTGGCTCATCGGGCCCAGGCGCAGATAGTCCGCGCGCTCTTCCGTCAACGCGAGGCAGATGAGCCCTCGCCCAAATCGCGCCATGAAGTTGATGGCCTCCGGCGTGACGTGCTCGGCGGCCAGGGTCAGGTCGCCTTCGTTCTCACGGTCTTCGTCATCGACCACGACGATCATGCGGCCGGCCTTGATCTCCTCAATGGCTCCCGGCACGTCCGTCATGGGGCTGCTGGCTGGCATGGTCTTATTCTCCGCTAAATGCCGCTCCCGCGCGATGCCGGAATCCTGGCTGGACCCTCGAAGGTCATGGTGAGCTGATTCGCGAGTCGGCCGACTGGCCCGAAAATCTGGCCCGCCCGTATCATGGTTCTTCGTTCAGGAGGTTCCCTTGCTGCAACGTGCCTGCTCTCTGATCTTTGCTGCACTCCTCAGCGTCGCCGCGTCCGCGCAAACCGCGCCTCCGGCTTGGCATCCGCCTGCGCCTCCGCCGACGCACTGGCCGATCAAAGATGGCTGGTACATCATCCCGAATTTTCGCTTCGGCACCGGCGAAACCCTGCCCGAGCTGAAGCTGCACTACCTCACCCTGGGCAGCCCGCATCGCGACGCTGCCGGACACACCGACAACGTGGTCCTGCTTCTTCACGGAACTGGCGGCGACGCGCACTCGCTGCTCAATCCCCTTTTCTCTGACGTGCTCTTCGGCCCCAGCCAGCCGCTGGACATCACGAAATACTTCATCGTTCTGCCCGACGACATCGGCCACGGCGAATCGAGCAAACCCTCCGATGGCCTGCGCATGAACTTCCCCCAATATGACTACGACGACATGGTGCGCTCCCAGCACCAGATGCTCCTCGACGGCCTCCATGTCGATCATCTGCGCCTCATCCTCGGCACCTCGATG
>DATGJK010000108.1:0-5324 GCA_035295245.1 Acidobacteriaceae bacterium | reverse complement strand
TGCTCCGCTCAGCGGCGGCGCGGGTCCGATGCTGACGCTGCGCCGCACCATGCTGCTGACGGAAGCGGATCCGATCGTGGACGCAGCCGTTTTCACACTGCCGGGGCAGCAGCGGCTGGTCGTACTCGAGCCGGAACGAATCCTTATCTTCGATCGCAACACCACCGCGTTGACGGCCCCAGGCGCGAGCCCGGCGTGGACCGAGCCGCAGAGCTTTCCCATTGAGCACACGCGCGCGTATCCGCGCGATCTGCGCGGGCGCATCGTGGCGGCGCAGGATCATCTGTTCGACGCGTATCTGCCGGGCGTTGCGTGCAGCGGCACCAGCGCGGGAGGGCAGCTTGCGGTTACGTGCGGCGACAGCGACGATCCATGGCCGGTCACGTCAACGCAGCGCGCTTTCTACAACGCGATGCGCGACAACTTCACCGGCGTGCTCGCGCCGGGATTCGGCATGCAGCTTGCGCCGTTTTATTCCGCCGCGGAATTGCCGCATGCCGTGGGATCGGCGACGCTGCTGAACGAAGTGAACGGCAGGGTGCTGCTCATCGAGAACTCTGCGGCGAAGCTGGTGAGCGGCGCGAGTGACTGGGGCAGCGATCTGGCAGTGGTTCGCTCCGGATGCGGGGCCGGGGCGCAGGTGCTCGTCTCCGGTTCAGGATCGGCGACGACGGGCGATACTCTGCGTGCGTTCGAAATTCCCGGACGTGACGCGATCCCGGTGAGCCCGGCGTTGCCGGTCAGCGGAGCGATTACTTCGCTCAGCTCTGGTCCTGACGGCGCCAGCGCAACCATGATCGTGCGGCGCGATGCGCCCACAACGTACGAGGTCTGGAATGTTGCGGCGCTTTGCAATTAGCTGCGTGATGCTGCTCACCGCGCTTGCGGCCGGCGCGCGCACGCGTCCGCATTATGGCGGCGCGCTGCGGGTGGAGATTTCCGGCGATCCCTGGCATACGCCCGATGGACTGGCGCGGCGGCTGGTGCTCGACACGCTGACGACGATCAGCGACTCCGGCGCGGCGCAGGCGGGGCTCGCCACGCACTGGCAATCGCAGGATGGCGCACACCGGTGGGAATTCGCAATGCGGCCCGGCGTGCATTTTCACGACGGCACGCTGCTGACAGCAGAGATCGCCGCGGCCTCGCTGCAGCAGACCTGCTCGATGCCGGCAAATGTCGCGTGTCCGTGGAGCGCGGTGCATGCCGTGGGCTCGTCGCTTATCTTTACCGCGGAATCGCCGCGGCCGGATTTGCCCGAGCTGCTTGCGCAGACGGAATTTGCCATTGCGCGTCAGGATGCAGCGGGCGCGCTCGACGGCACGGGACCCTTCCGCGTGAGCGGATTTGCCAACGGTGCTCTCACGCTCACAGCCGATGACGATTGCTGGGAGGGAAGGCCGTTTCTCGACGAGATCCAGATCTTTCCGCATCGCAGCGCGCGCGATCAGGCACTGGACCTGAGCGTGGGGCGGGCGGACGTGATCGAGGTGCCGCCGGAGTTGCTGCATCAGGCCGAGCAGCAGCACCTGACGGTGCTCGTCTCGCGCCCTGTCGATCTGCTGGCGCTGACGGTTGTACCCGATGGACTGCTGGCGAACGCGCAAACGCGGCAGTCGATCCCGCTGGCGGTGGATCGCGCGGCGCTCTTCAACGTGATCTTTCAGAAGCAGGGCGAAATCACGGCGAGCCTGCTGCCCGCCGCGCTCAGCGGATACAGTTTTCTCTTCCCGCCGGACCGCGACCTCGATCGCGCGCGGACCGTGCGCGGTCCTGCGCCGAACGGCACGCTGTCGCTGGCCGTGATGGACGCGACGCCGACCCTGCAGCTGGCGGCCGAACGCCTGGCGCTGAACCTGCGCGAGGAGGGATTCAATGTGCAAATGGCTGGGCCGCATCCCGCGGCCGCGCTGACGCTGCGCCGCGTACATCTTGAGGCAACGGCTCCACGTGCGGCGCTGGACGAAATGAGCGCGCTGTTCGGGCAAAATGGAAGGGTGACCGGCACCGACCCCGTCGCGCTGTGGCAATCGGAAAAAGCGATTCTGGAGAATGGGACCATCGTTCCCCTGGTTTGGCTGCCGCGCGCCTGGGCCGTCGGCGATCGCGTCCGCGACCTGCGGCTCTCGCCCGACGGCGTGCCGCTGCTCGCCGATTCGTCGGTGGAGGGTCAGCAGTGACGCTGCGCCAGAAGCTGCTGCTGATGTTCTCGCTTACCGTCATCGGCGTTGTCACCGCAGTGGCCTGGACAGTCTCGATTCGCGTGCGTCGGGTCTTTGAGGACATCAACCGCGACCAGACAACGGCACTGGTCAGCCAGTTCCAGCGCACCTTCGAGGAGCGCGCTGCCGAGACCGCATCGACGGTGGAGCACGTCGCGGAAAGCGATCCGCTGCATCGCACCAGCCTTGAAATCGGCAGCGGCCGCGACCCGTCGCAATACCTAACGATCGCCGGAACGCTCGCGCAGGACTACCACCTGGATTACCTGGAGCTGGTTGGGCATGAGGGCAGCATCATCTCGTCGGCGCAGTGGCCGGCGCGCTTCGGGTACATGGAGCGCGACATTGGGGCGGCCGGCAAGCCGGCGTTCCTGAATGACGAAAACCTGCCCGACGGCACATCGCAGGTGGGGCTTTTTGCGGCGCGCGTCGTGCCGGGATCGAGTCCGCCGCTGTACGTCGTGGGCGGACGCCAGCTCAATGCCGATTTTCTGAAGAATTTTCCGCAGACGCCGAACACGAGGGCCTACCTGTATCGCAATCTCGGCACGGAATTCGATCCGGTGAACTTCACCGGAGCGCTGCAGAACGAGACGGCTCCGTTCAAGGCTCTGGTGAATCAGGCGCTCACGACGGCGCACAATGCCACTGAGGTGGTCTACATCACGCCACGCCGCGAGGACAGCGTCGACGCGACGGCGATTCCGCTGAAGGGCAGCGACGGTTCTGTCCTCGCCGTGCTGGTGGTGGCGAATTCGCGCCGCGGCATGGTGGAGGTGCAGCGGCACATCCGCGACATTGCCTTTGGCGTAGCGGGGATTGGGATTCTCTTCGCGATCGCTGCCAGCCTGTGGATTGCGGCGCGCGTCTCGAAGCCGGTGGAAGAGCTGGCTCGCGCCGCCGCGCAGGTGGCCGCGGGGGACTGGAATACGCGCGTGGAAATCCGGGCTCGCGATGAGATAGGCGTGCTGGCGAAGAGCTTCAACAACATGACGCACGAGCTGACGGAGCAGCGCGACCGGCTGGTGCAGAGCGAGCGCGTGGCGGCGTGGCGCGAGCTGGCGCGGCGGCTGGCGCACGAGCTGAAGAACCCGCTCTTCCCGCTGCAGATCACGGTGGAGAACCTGGTGCGCGCGCATCGTCTGCCGCGGGTGCAGTTCGATGAGGTATTCACCGAGAGCACGGAGACGCTGCAGGCGGAGATTGCGAATCTTCGCGCCATCGTCGGCCGCTTCAGCGATTTTTCGAAGATGCCGGAGCCGCGGCTGGAGAAAATGGATCTGCGCGAGGCGGTGCAGCGGGTGATCGCGCTGCATGCGGCGGCGCTCGAGCAAAAGCACATCAGCATTGCCACATCGATCAGTCCTGAGCCGCTGCGGATTCTGGGCGATCCGGAATTGCTGCATCGCGCGCTCTCGAACCTGGTGCTGAACGCGATGGATGCGATGCCGGAAGGCGGCACGCTGACCATCTCCGCTTCGCGGTCCGCGGATTTTGCTCGCATCTCCGTCGCAGACACCGGACCTGGCCTGAGCGACGAGGAGTGCTCGCGGCTGTTCACACCCTACTTCACGACGCGGCAACACGGCACCGGGCTTGGTCTGGCCATCGTGCAGTCGGTGATTTCCGATCATCGCGGCAGCATCACCGTCGAGCGGCCGGAGGATGGCGGCGCGCGGTTCGTCATCCAGCTGCCCATGGTGAACTATTTGCTGCCCGAGCATGTGACGGCATGAGCAAAGCAGACATCCTCATCGTCGACGACGAGGCCAGCACGCTGGCATCGCTTTCCCGCGCCTTTCGTCTCGCGGGGCACGAAGCGACGGTGTGCGACAATGCGGCGCGGGCGCTGGAACTGGCGAAGTCGAGGCCCTTCGACCTGATCCTGTCGGATGTTGTCATGCCCGGAAAGGACGGGCTGGCGCTGCTGGAGGAGCTGAAGGCCGGCGGCGTTGCTGCGCCGGTCGTCATGATGTCGGGCCAGGCGCACATTGAAATGGCGGTGCGCGCCACGCGGCTGGGAGCGCTGGATTTTCTGGAGAAGCCGATTTCGACCGACAAGCTGCTGCTGACCGTCGAGAACGCGCTGAAGCTGAAACGGCTCGAGACGGAAAACCGCGAGCTGCGGCATCGTGTCGGAAAACATGAGCTGGTGTGGACCGGCGAGGCGATGCGCCGGGTGATGGCGCAGCTGGAGCGGGTGGCCGCCAGCGAATCGCGCGTGTGCATCTACGGAGAAACGGGCACCGGCAAGGAACTCGCCGCGCGCACGCTGCACGAGAAGAGCCAGCGAGCGGGAGGTCCGTTCGTCACGCTGAACTGCGCGGCGATCCCGGCGGAGCTGATCGAGTCGGAACTGTTTGGGCACGAGAAGGGTTCGTTCACCGGAGCGGCGCAGCGGCACATCGGGAAATTCGAGCAGGCGCATCACGGCACGCTTTTTCTCGATGAGATCGGGGACATGCCGGTGGCGCTGCAAACGCGGCTGCTGCGCGTGCTGGAAGAATCAGAGGTGGAGCGCATTGGCGGGGACAAACCCGTTCCGGTCGATGTGCGCGTGATCGTCGCGACGCACCGGAATCTTGAAAAGATGGTGGAGGAGGGGAGCTTCCGCCGCGATCTCTACCACCGCGTCGTTGTCTTTCCCATCACGCTGCCGCCGCTGCGCGAGCGACGCGACGATATCCCCGCGCTGGTCGAGTACTTTGCGCGCCAGGTGTGCGCGCAGAACAACTGGAAGCCGGTCGCGTTTACGCAGGACGCCGTTGAGGCTCTTTGCCGGATGCAGTGGCCGGGGAATATCCGCGAGCTGCGCAATGCGGTGGAGAGACTGCTGCTGCTGGCGGCGGACAAGGTGGATCGTGCGGCGGTGGATCTGGCATTCCCGCAAGGCAGTGCGGCACCAGGAACCGCACCTGTGATCGGCGCGGCGGTGGTGAGCGGTTCCTTGTCCGACCGCGTTGCGGCCTTCGAGCGCGCGACGCTGCTCGCAGAACTGGAGCGGCATGCGGGGCACATCACCAACACGGCGAAGGCGCTCGGCCTCGAGCGCAGCCACTTCTACAAGAAGTGCCAGCAACTGGGCATCGATTTAAAGACAGA
>DATGJK010000107.1:0-2725 GCA_035295245.1 Acidobacteriaceae bacterium | reverse complement strand
TTAGCAAAAAAACGGCTGGCAATAAAACTCTCAGCGAACAGCTTTTCGCTAACAGTGTTATCGCTAACCGTTTTTCTCTACCCGCTTCTCGCTAAGCGCTTCTCTCTAGTACCGATAGTGCTCGCTCTTATACGGCCCTTCCACCGCCACGCCGATGTAGTCCGCCTGCCGCTGGCTCAGCTTGGTCAGCTTCACCCCGATCTTCTCCAGATGCAGCCGCGCCACTTCCTCATCCAGCTGCTTGGGCAGCGTGTAGACGTCGATCGTGTATGTATCTCGGTTCTTCCACAGATCGATCTGCGCCAGCGTCTGGTTCGAGAAGCTGTTGCTCATCACGAAGCTCGGATGCCCCGTCGCGCAGCCCAGATTCACCAGCCGCCCTTCCGCCAGCACAAAGATGCTGTGCTCCGGCTTTCCGCCTTCCGCCGGGAACGTGTACTGATCCACCTGCGGCTTGATGTTGATCTTCTTCACGCCCTTGGCCTGGTTCAGCCGGTCCATCTGGATCTCGTTATCGAAGTGGCCGATGTTACACACGATCGCCTGGTCCTTCATCGCCCTCATGTGCTCCAGCGTGATGATGTCCACGTTGCCTGTGCAGGTCACGTAGATGTCGCCGCGCCCCAGCGTGTCCTCGAGCGTCGTCACTTCGAAGCCTTCCATCGCCGCCTGCAACGCGTTGATTGGATCGATCTCCGTCACGATCACCCGCGCGCCCATGCCGCGCAGCGAGTGCGCCGAGCCCTTGCCAACGTCGCCGTAACCGCAGATCACCGCCACCTTGCCCGCCATCATCACGTCCGTGGCGCGCTTGATGCCGTCCGCCAGCGACTCGCGGCAGCCGTACAGGTTGTCGAACTTCGACTTGGTCACCGAATCGTTGACGTTGATCGCCGGCACCAGCAGCTTGCCCTGCTCCTTCATCTTGTAGAGCCGGTGCACGCCCGTGGTCGTCTCTTCCGAGACGCCACGCCAGTCCTTCACCACCTTGTGCCAATGCTGCGGATCCTCCGCATGCACCTGCTTCAGCAGCTTCTTGATGACCGCCTCTTCTTCGCTCTCCGACGGCGTATTCACCCAGCCGTCGCCGTTCTCCAGCTCATAGCCTTTGTGGATCAGCAGCGTCGCGTCGCCGCCGTCGTCCACGATCAGCTGCGGTCCCTTGCCCTCGCCGTGCGTCAGCGCCTGCAGCGTGCACCACCAGTACTCCTCGAGCGTCTCGCCCTTCCAGGCGAACACCGGAATCCCGGCCGCCGCAATCGCCGCCGCCGCATGATCCTGCGTCGAGAAGATGTTGCAGCTTGCCCAGCGCACCGTCGCGCCCAGATCGGCCAGCGTCTCGATCAGCACGGCCGTTTGGATCGTCATGTGCAGCGACCCGGAAACGCGCACGCCCTGCAGCGGCTTCTCCGCGGCGTATTTCCGGCGGATCGCCATCAACCCGGGCATCTCGTGCTCGGCAATCGAAATCTCTTTGCGCCCCCAGTCGGCCAGCGACATGTCGGCGACTTTGTAGGCGGCGGTTTTCTGTTCAAGGGTGGCAGTAGCCATCGGGGTGAGCACCTCACTTGGGGTATGTTTCGATTGTACCGGGACTGGCGGAAATACCCACCTCTGGATTTCATCCGGAATGCGCCAGGCAGCATCCGGTACGGCTATTTCTCTGCCCCGGATGCACCCGGGAGCCCCAAAGTCGTCCTGAGCGACCTGCAGCTTCCAAAAGCGCAACACGAGAACGGGAAACAAACGGGCAACAATGGCACACTGTAGCCATTCCGGACACGAGGCACGTCAATGACTTCGACTTCTCAACGAGTGATCCGAGTTCGCCATCGTGTGAGGATCTTTCTGCTCTATGCCATTGCTTCTGTCGTGATTGCTTTGGCGTTGCTAAAAACAAGTTCAGTCGTCGAAGACCAGTGGGGCCATGACGCATTATTCAAGTGGGGCAGTCTGACCCTGTTCACCTTGATCTTGTTCCTGTTTTTCATAGGCGCGAGCGAGAACTATTTCGGTAGCCGGCGATTCTGGGTGATGACAACGATTCTGCTAATCGTGCATTTGACGGTTTTTACCTTAGTCCTTGCCCACGTTGATGGTTGGGGGGTGACGTGGTTGATATTTTTCGAATATCCGATCTTTGTCTTCCTCCGAGAGGCATTGGTAACTCCACGCTGACGCTGGCTCACTACTACTGCACGGGGTTCCGAAAGCTCCATTAAGACCTGGGCCCGTCGCGCTCCGCATTAATTCCTGAAAGGACACTGCTTCAGCCGTGCCGCGTAGGCGCAGAGGACAATGGCTTTAGCCCCTGAGGGACCTTCTTCAATTCCCCCTCTCATACACCGTCTTCCCACCCACCACCGTCTGCAGCACCACCGTCCCCAGAATCTCCCGCGGCCCCACCGCCGTCAGATCCCGGTCCAGCACCACAAAATCCGCCACATACCCCGGCGCCAGCTTGCCCTTCCACCCCTCCGCAAACTCCGCATACGCCGAACCCTGCGTATACGCATACAGAGTCTGCCAAATGTTCAGCTTCTCCTCCGGATGAAACGCCGCCGTCCCGGCCTCGTTCATCCGCGTCACTGACGCGTAGATCCCGCGAAACGGCGTAATCGGCTCCACCGGATAATCTGTTCCATACGCCAGCGGCACGCCCGCATCCAGAAACGATTTCCAGGCATACGCATACCGCGCCCGCTCCGGCCCCAGCCGCTGCTCC
>DATGJK010000106.1:0-5669 GCA_035295245.1 Acidobacteriaceae bacterium | reverse complement strand
CTGGCCGGCGAGGGCGCGGAGATCAGCTACGTCTGCGAGCAGAAGATGGACGGCGTCTCCATGGCGCTGCAGTATCGCGGCGGAGCTGGCGGCACGGCGCACCTGCAGCGCGGCCTGACGCGCGGCGACGGAACGACGGGCGAAGACGTCACGACCAACATCCGCACCATCCGTTCCATCCCGCTCTCGGTAGCGGCAGCGAAACTCCAGAAGGCGAAGGTGCCGCAAAACTTCGAGGTGCGCGGCGAAGTGGTGATGCCGCTGGCGGCATTTCAGAAGGCCAATGCGGAGCGGGAGGCGCAGGGACTGGCGCCGGCCGCTAATCCGCGGAATTTTGCGGCGGGAACGATCCGCACGCTGGAGCCCAACATCGTCGCGCAGCGCAGGCTCGATTTTTACGCTTATTTTCTGCTCACGGAAAACGGCGTGGACCTGCTGCCGGAGCAGGCGGAAGCGCTCGATGCGCTCACGGCGCTCGGTTTCCGCGTGAATCCGCACCGCGAAGCGCTGGCGTCCATCGACAAGGTGCTGCAGTTCATCGCGCGGGCCGGCGAGCAGCGGGAGAAGCTTCCGTACGAGATCGACGGCGTTGTGGTGAAGGTGAACTCCGCCGAGGTGCAGCGGCGGCTGGGCTACACCGGGCGCGCTCCCCGCTGGGCAGTGGCCTACAAATTCACGGCGCGTGGCGGGATCACGAAAGTGGAGGACATCCGCATCCAGGTGGGGCGCACCGGCAAGCTGACGCCGGTGGCCGTGCTCACACCAGTCGCGATCGGAGGCACCACGGTGAGCCGCGCCACGCTCCACAACGCCGACGAGATTGAGCGGCTCGGCCTGCTCATCGGCGACTTCGTCAAGGTGGAACGCGGTGGGGATGTCATTCCCAAGGTCGTCGAAGTGGTCGAGGACAAGGAGCATCCGCGCGGCCACCGGAAATTTCATTTCCCCAGCCACTGTCCCGATTGCGGCAGCGAGGTCGTCCGCACGGAGGGCGAGGTGGACTATCGCTGCGTGAACATCGACTGCCCGGCCCGCCTTCTCGGAAGCCTGCTCCACTTCGCTTCCCGCGGCGTGATGAACATCGAAGGGCTGGGCGAAGCCGTGGTCGCCGAGTTGCTGGAACGCAAGCTCGTCACCAGCATCGCCGATCTTTACTCACTGACGGATACCCAACTGGCGGAGCTGCAGCACGAAGTCACGACCCGCGACAGGAAGACCGGTCAGGAGAAGACGCGCACGCAGGCCCTCGTCGGCCCAAAAGAACGCAAGGACCTGCTGGCTGAAATCGAGCAGTCAAAAAAACTTCCGCTGAACCGCGTGCTCTTCGGCCTCGGCATTCGCTTCGTTGGCGAGCGCACCGCTCAGCTCCTGGCCGAGGAATTCGGATCGATGGAGGAGCTGATGGCCGCCTCCGCCGAAGATCTGGAGCGCGTCAACGAGGTTGGGCCGCGCGTGTCGCAGGCGATCCGCGAATTTTTCGACGAAGAGAAGAACCGCGAGCTGATCCGCAAGCTGCAGGCCGCCGGCCTCACCATGACGGCGGAGAAGCGGAAGAAGTCATCGCAACTGGAGGGGCTCACATTCGTCCTGACCGGCACGCTGCCGAACCTCTCGCGCGAAACGGCGAAGGCGAGGATCGAGGCGGCCGGCGGAAAAGTCTCGGGATCGGTCAGCAAGAAGACGAATTACGTGGTCGCGGGGGAAGAAGCGGGATCGAAGCTCGACAAAGCGCGGGAACTCGGAGTGAAGGTCATCGATGAGGCGGAGCTGGAGGAGCTGCTGGGGGCTTAGCTAGAGACTTGCCGGCCAGCGGCGAGCGCCGTGGAGCACGCGCAGGATCACGACGCGATCCTTGGCAATACGGTAGGCAGCAATATAGGGAGTTCCGTGAATCACGAGTTCGCGTGTGCCTCGGCAGCGGCCGGGACGTCCCATCTCAGGCATGCCCCCGAGCAATCCCGACTGCCGCTCAATTTCTTCAAGCACCCGCTCAGCAGCTTCTGGGCTGTCATCGGAAATATAAGAGATCATCTCGAGAAGATCCAATCGAGCGAGTGGATGCCACTCGATCTTCACGCGGAGCGCTTTCGCCGAGCGGCAGCATCAATTTTGGCCCGCGCTTCACGCATCACTTCTTCGTCCGGAATTGTTGGCCGCTTGTCCTTGAGCGCCTTCTCGACTTCCGCACGGAACCAGGCGTCGTGCTCCCGTTCTTCCCGCCGGGCACGAACAAAGTCGCGCATGAACTCCCGAACCAGCTGAGACGCGGGACGGTCCATCGACTCCGCTTCCGCCATGAACGCATCCCTCAAATCTTCTTCGAGCTTCAGGGTGAATACGGATTCCTTGGCCATGCAGCCTCCCGATTGTACTAACGATGACTATACCACGTTAGTACTAACGCCCGGCCGGTCACTGCTGCTTCGCGATCTCCTTCGTTATCGCTGCGCCCACAACCTTGCCTGGACCTGGTTCCTGCACGAAGGCGACCACCCGCAAGTTCGCTGGATCGGCGTGGGGCCACAGCTTGATCGAGAAAGCGTGATCGTAGCTCCTGCCCTTTTCCAGCTTTCCCACCTTCACCATCTCTTTCACCACGGCGATGTTCTCGAGCTTCCTGCCGTCATTCTCGCCGGCCAGAACGGCGGTCAGCGTCTTGTCGAGCGCCACTGCGACGAATACATCCGCGTTCCTCTTCTCCGCACTGCCCTCCGCCTGAATGCGCCCTGTCAGCACGGCGGGCGACCCCGTGCCTACCGTGATCGCGTCAATGCGCACCGGAATCATCGGATCTCCTGCAGCTCTCGCCAGGATCTGATTAGCCTGCCGTGGATCGGCGGGCTTCAGCTCGATGTCGCCGTCCACGATGATCTGCGGCGTGTACACGTCGCTCAGCCTCAGGTTGTTGACGTACGCCCTTTGCCGGTCCGTGATGGCGGCGGACGAAAACGGATCCTTCCAGCCATCGTGGTCCCA
This sequence comes from Acidobacteriaceae bacterium, assembly GCA_035295245.1. Classification (GTDB taxonomy): domain Bacteria; phylum Acidobacteriota; class Terriglobia; order Terriglobales; family Acidobacteriaceae; genus Palsa-343. The sequence continues at coordinate 2,693 of DATGJK010000106.1, read as the reverse complement.
GTAATCGACGTGCTCGCTCAGCACGATGATCTGCGCGCCCGCGACAGGCTGCGCCGCATCCAGCCGCTCAACCCACGTGTCGACCGGCGGACAGCTCGAACATCCTTCGGACGTAAACAATTCCATCAGGATCGGGGTGCGCTCGGCATTGGACGCTGCCGTCCCGCGCCCGTCCGCTCCCGGCAGCAGCACCGGAAGAGCTACCGCGGCCAACGTCCACGCACCGCGCCTCAGGATGGTTGCGGATGTTCGGATCATGCACGCCTCCAGGCGTCCCACTCGGAGTCACCCGAGAGACCTCGCCGCTGCGATTCTCACCCGCCAAGCCTTTATGTGCCATATCCAGCGTGGCGCGCTCGGTCCGGCTCCATCCGGGCCACGCGGTTGAATCCCAGCCTCAACCCTTTGGCGCGAAGTACCCCTCGCGGACCCGCACCGTGTACCGCCGGTCCAGACAGAAGAGATAGATCGGGCGGAAGGAGCCGTCGGTCTTGAAATCGGCCGGCTTGTAGACCAGCGCATACTGGCTGCGCAGCTCGTCCTGAATGGCCTGGAAGCTGACAGGCATTTCCTCGACCGTGGTGGGGAAGAAGGCTTTGCCACCGGTGGAGATCGCCATTTTCTGCAGCACGTCGTCGCCGCGGTCACGGCTCGGACTCACGTTGGTGCTGATGGCGTAGATGATCGTGTCGGCGCGCTGGCACTCCTTGATCGCGTCCTGCAGATAAGCGTGGCTCTGGTTATCGTTGCCGTCGGAGACCAGCACAATGGCCTTGCGCACCGGCTCCTGGCCGCGGGCGGTCAGCAGCTTATCGCGGCAGGCGCTGTAGACCGCGTCGTAGAGCGCGGTTCCACCGCCGGGTCGCAGCGCGTCAATGCCCCGCGTCAGCGCATCGACATCATTGGTCCAGTCCTGGCGGTAATCGGGCGTCACGTCGAAGCCCTCGACAAAGGCCTTGTCCGACTGTGGGTGGACGATCGACAACAGGAAAGCAGTCGCCGCCTGCTGCTCGAACTCGAAGCGGCGGCGAATGGAGGTGCTGGTGTCGATCAGAATGCCGACGCGCAGCGGCAGGTTGGTTTCCTGGGTAAAGCTGTAGACCTGCGCCGGAGCCTTGTGATCGTCGAGCAGCGCGAAGTCGCTCTGTTTCAGATCCCTGATAAAGCGCCCGTGCTTGTCGGAAACGACAAATTCCAGGTAGACCTCGTTCACCGGCACGGTAATCGTCGGCGTTTTGTACTGATCGTTGCCGCTGGCCTGATCTCCGGATTGCGGCGTCTGACTCTGCTGCGCAGGCGGCTGCGTCTGCTGTGGTGCCGCCGCCGGAGTCGCTGCAGCCGGCGCGGACTGCGCGGGCGTTGCAGGCGGCGCCGGCTGCGAATTCTGGGCGGAGAGTGTCATAGCCGCGAGCAGCGCACACCCGGCCACATTGGACGAGCGCAGGAACCTGGAAACTGCTGTTCTCATGGGAGCGCCTTTATTTTATCCTGCCGGCTCTGCGCGGCGCACCCATTTGCCAGCCCCTCCGGCCTCCCGGCAGAATCAGGAGATGAACGAATCGCAGAAGACGGCTGTTTCCACCTCCGGCGCGCCGGGCGCCATTGGCCCCTACTCGCAGGGCGTGCGCCTCGGCAGTCTCGTCTACACCTCGGGCCAGGTGGCGCTCGATCCGGCGACGGGACAGTTGGTTGCCGGCGGCATCGAAGAGCAGACCACGCGCGTCCTTGAAAATCTGAAGGCGGTGTTGGCAGCTGCAGGCTCCGATCTGTCGCGTGTTGTGAAAACTGTGGTTTTCCTCAAAAGCATGGCCGACTTCGCTGCCATGAATGCCGTCTATGGCAAGTATCTGGCCCCTTCCGGAGTGGTTGCGCCGGCGCGGTCTACCGTGGAAGTGGCGCGCCTGCCGAAAGACGCCCTCGTCGAAATTGAAGTGATCGCGACGATCTGACTGCCCGGCCCATCTCAACGCACAGGAGCCCCCAATGCCTGAAACGAAACCAGACACAACGCCTGAGAAGATCGAGAAGTCCGACGCCGAGTGGCGGTCGCAGCTCACGCCGGAACAGTACCGGGTGCTCCGGCAGAAGGGCACCGAGCCGGCGTTCTCCGGAGCGCTGTATCAGAACCATGACAGCGGCGTATATCACTGCGCGGCATGCGGCGCGGAGCTTTTTACGTCGGACAACAAATTCGAGTCGGGCAGCGGATGGCCGAGCTTCTGGCTGCCGGTGCGGCCGGACGCCGTCGAGACGCACGAGGATTCCAGCTACGGCATGCGACGCATTGAGGTCACCTGTGCCCGCTGCGGCTCGCACCTCGGCCATGTTTTCCCGGACGGACCTCGTCCCACCGGACTGCGCTACTGCATCAACTCGGCCGCGCTCGATTTCGAGAAGCAGAAGTGAGGGCGGCGAGCCCGGCCCCTCGCCCGCGCCGCCACATTGCCGTAGTCGCATGCCTCCTGTTTCCGCTTCTCTGTCTGCTGGCCTTTGGCCAGCGCCACGGGCCTCCCTGGGATGCGCCGGTCGCCTCCACGGACAGCTTCCACATTGCGAACTCTGCGATTCAGGTGGACTTCGGTCCGGGCTCACTCGACCTGCCCACGCAGCAGATCCTGCAATGGGTGGAGAATGCCGCCAGTTCCGTGGCCACGTATTACGGCCAGTTCCCTGTCTCGCGGGATCGCGTGCTG
>DATGJK010000105.1:0-5322 GCA_035295245.1 Acidobacteriaceae bacterium | reverse complement strand
GGCGGCGGTTGGTGAACGTTTACGTCGATACGAATCTCGTCGTTGCACGGACAGTGACAGATCATCCGCACCAATCCGCTGCGGTTCGTCTCTTCCGGGAAATCAGGTCTCATCGATGGAAGCCGGTAATTTCGGCGCACGGCCTTGCCGAGGTTTACTCCATTCTCACCAGAGCGCCGTTTGTTCCCCGAATCTCCCCGACCGAAGCAGGGGAGATGATTCGGCACAACATCGTGCCTCACTTTCAGATCGAGTCCATGACCCGCGCCGACTACATCTCGGTCATCCAGGACTGCGCTCTTAATCTTTGGTCTGGCGGTCGCATTTACGATGCCATTCACATCCACGCTGCACGAAAGGCGAAATGCCGCCGTATCTTTACGATGAATGTGGATGAGTTCCGTCGTATGGCGCCTGACCTGCGGGACCGGGTTGTGCGCCCCTGATCCGGACTTCCCCTCACAGCCCCTGCAGCCACCGCATATACGGATACAGCAGCAAAAACAAGATCAGCGCCACCACCAGCACATCCGCGTAAAGCAGCAGCATCACCCCGCCGTGATAGAAACTCCACTTCCGGCGCAGGCAGCGGGTGGTCTCCCACGTTCCATAGGCAGCCGCCACCGCGGGCAGCGCGATCCAAAGTGTCGGGTGGATATCGGGGAACCCCGCACAGACCAGCGCCAGCACCAGGCTGGCCAGCACCAGCCCTGTTCCTCGCACAAGCGACTTGCACCGCAGATTGAAGACGGTGTATTGCATGGACCCATGACTACTGTATCGAATTCCGGAGCCTCATTGGCCCCCTCCAGCCCCGCGGCGAAACGCGAGCGCATCGTGCGCCGCGTAGCACAGGAGCTACGCGACGGTTTTTACGTCAATCTCGGCATCGGGCTCCCCACCTTGGTTGCCAACCATGTCCCCCCCGGAATCGAAGTCGTCCTGCAGTCGGAAAATGGCATGCTCGGCGTCGGTCCTTATCCGCTTTCCGGCGAGGAAGATCCCGACCTCATCAACGCCGGCAAAGAGACCGTGACGGCCTTGCCGGGGGCGGCCTTTTTTTCCAGCGCCGACTCCTTCGCCATGATCCGCGGCGGCCACATCGATCTCAGCGTCCTCGGCGCCATGGAGGTCGACGAGCAGGGCACGCTGGCCAACTGGATGATCCCCGGCAAGATGGTCAAAGGCATGGGCGGCGCCATGGATCTAGTCGCCGGGGCCCGCCGCGTCATCGTTGCCATGGAGCACTGCACCAAAGAAGGCTGCCCAAAAATCCTGAGAAAATGTACCCTCCCCCTCACCGGCGTCCGCGTTGTTGACACCATCGCCACCGAAATGGCCTGGATCCGCGTCACCCCGCGCGGCCTGGTCCTGGAGGAGATCGCCCCCGGTTTTACCGTCGACGACGTCCAGCGCCTCACCGAACCGCAACTCATCATCAGCGACCATTTGAAAGAAATGGTCTGCTGAGCACATCGTCTTCTCCAAAATCGGAGTAGAATGCCGCCTCGCCAGGCGTATCCGGAATGAGCCGGCGCTGAACGAAAGACCTCACCGGTGCGCAGGGACAAACATCGCGCTGGAGGTGCGGGATGCGGTTCGTCAAAGCAACGCTTTCATTGGCAATCGTCGCTATTTGCGCAGCGGCGCTCAGCAGTTGTGGACGCCACAGCAGCTCGGAACACTTCTATCTGGTCGCCAACAATATCAAGCTGGCGTACTGGCAAACAGCGGCCGCGGGCCTGGACAAAATCGCCAGCAAATACAATGTCCACGCCGAGATGCGCGGACCCGACACCTTCGACCCGCAGGCCCAGGTGCAGGAGTTTCGCTCCGTCGTTGCTGCGAAGCCTACCGGCATTCTGGTCTCTGTTGCCGATGCCAAACTCATGACTCCGGAAATCAATGCCGCGATGGACGCCGGCATTCCCGTCATTACCGTTGATTCCGATGCCCCCAACAGCCGCCGCCTTCTCTTCATCGGCACCAACAACCGCGAGGCCGGACGCCTCGGCGGCCACGCCCTGCTCGAACGCATGCCGGAAAAAGGCAACGTCGTCTTCTTCACCATGCCCGGTCAGCCCAACCTCGACGAGCGCTTCGCCGGCTACGAAGACGTGCTCTCCCAAACCGCCGGCATTCATCTCAAAGAAATCGTCGACATTCGGGGACAGGGAACCGTCGCTTTCGATAAAGCTCAGCAGGAATTGCCGCTCACCGGCAAGGATCGCGTCGATGCTTTTGTCTGCCTGGAAGCCTCAGCCGGCAAGGATGTTGCCGAGGTGCTCCGCCGCAACAACGCCAAAGACCGCGTGCTCATCGCCATGGATGTCGACAAGGACACACTGGATGATGTGAAGCAGGGATGGATCGCCGCCACCGTCGCCCAGAAGCCCTTCACCATGGCCTACTTCGGCGTCGCCATGCTCGACCAGCTGCACTTCGAGCCGCTGTCGCTGAACCAGCCCTACGTACTCGACCCCTTGAGCCCCGTTCCCGCGTTCATCGATACCGGCTCGGCCCTTGTCGATGGCCACAACGTCGACCAGTTCCTGCAGGAACAGCAGGCAAAGCAGTAGTGCTCACTCAATCCGGAGCGCCACCATCGGTTCCACCAGAGCGGCGCGCTGTGCCGGCACAACCGCCGCGAGGAATGCCGCCAGCGCCAGTATGACCGTGGTGCCCGCGAGTACCAGCGGGTCCCACGGCTGCACCAGGTACAGCTGGCTGGCCATCAGATGCCCGGCGACAATTGCCGCCGGAATCCCGATGACCAGCCCAATCGCTGCCTGCACGAACGCGGTCCGCAGCACCATCTGCAGGATTCCCTTGCGATCCGCGCCCAGCGCCATCCGGATCCCGATCTCGCTCGTACGCTGCGCGACCGCATACGACGTCACACCGTAGAGCCCGATAGCCGCCAGCAGCAGAGCCACGAAACCAAACAACGATGTCAGCCTCGCCAGCAGCTCCTGCTGCGAGAACTGCGTATGGACCTGATTCGCAAACGTATCGAAATCGATGACCGTCAGGTTCGGATTCACCTGCTCCAGAGCCCGTCGCACCTGGGATTCCAGCCCCGGAAGCGCACCCATCGTCTGGATCTCCACCGCCCGCATCTCCAGATGAGAGACGTTCTCAAACATCGCTTCATCCGGATCGCTGTAGTGCACCCACTGATTGGCTGGCAGAAAGAACATGGGCCGTATTTTTGAATCGGGATCCCAGTACTGCGTGTCCTCGGTGATGCCGACGATTTCGAAATTGCCCGCATATTTCTGATCCAGATCCCCGAAATGGTGGCCAATCGCGTTGCCGTCCTTGAAGAATCTGCGTGCGAACGTTTGATTCACGACCGCCACCCTGCTGGATGGCACGTTGTCCTGATCCGTGAACCCCCGGCCGCTCACGATCCTCGTTCCGATGTTCGCAAAATACCCCAGACTGCAGCGCACCCAGGACGCGGTGTTAAAGTTGCTCCCCGGTGCCGGCGGCGCCTGGCCTTCGATGTAGACCCCTTCTCCCCAGTTGTCGCCTTCCATCGGGCTGTACAGGGAGTAGGTCACAGCCCGCACGCCGGGAATGGCCTGCAGCGCGTTTTGCATCTCGCGGAAGAATTGCTCCGCCTGCTCCGGCTTGTATCCGGCCATTTGCGGATCGATGTGGAGGATGTAGCGGTTACGCGTCTCGAATCCGAAGTGCTGATGCTGCAGGTTCGTCAGCGACCGGATCAGCAGCCCCGCCGCACACAGCAGCGCCAGGGAGATCGCTGACTGCAAAATGACCAGAATCTTCTGCGTCCACAGTCCGCTGGCCCGCGTCGATCGATTCGCTCCCCGCAGCGCTTCGATGGGATCGGCGTGCGCTGTCATCCACGCCGGCGCTACGCCGAACAGCACTCCCGTCAGCAGCGAAACCCCCAGGGCAAACCCCAGGACCTCCAGAGACGGAGCTGGACTGATCGGCAGATAGCTGTGCCCGGCTGCCAGCCGCAGCAACATGCGCGCGCCAAGGTAGGCGACGCCGATACCCGCCGCGCCCCCGAGCACCGCGAGCACGACGCTCTCCGTCAGGGCCTGAACGACCAGAATCCTGCGCGGCGCCCCCAGCGCGGAACGCACCGAGGTCTGTGGTTTGCGAACCGCGGCCCGTACCATCATGAGATTGGCCAGGTTCGCGCACGCAATCAGCAGCACAAAGGCCGAAATCCACATCAGCAGGTGCAGATCGGACCGGTAGCCATCCTGCATCTGCTGCACGCCCCCGCCGCCGTAGCTCAGATGCAGGGTCTGTTTGGGAATCAGCTCCGCGTCGCGCGGCTCCACTTTGCTGAGAGGACTCATCAGGAACTGCCGCAGCTCAACCCGCAGCTGTGACTCAATCTGCTTCTGGTCTGCGCCCGGCCGCACTCGACCGATCACGTTGAGCCAGTCCAACTGCGGTGCATCCAGAACATCGAATGCGCCGCTCTGCACCAGCGGAGAGGCGCTCAGAGGCAGCCAGAATGAAGGCGGATCGCTCGTCAGGCGATCCCCAAAGAATCCCGGCGGCGTCACTCCGACGATGGTGAACGATTTTCCATTGATCAGGAATGCGCTGCCGACGATCGAACCGTCTTTGCCGAATTTCTCCTCCCACGTGCGGTAGCTCATCACCGCAACCGGCGACGCTCCTTTTTCATCGTCCGACGGACGGAGCAACCGTCCGCCCCAGGCCCGCAGCCCCAGAGTGTCGAATGCGTTCCCGGAAACAAACTCGGCGCCGTAGGGTTCTGACACCTGATTGCTGCCCGCCCGGCGAACTCCGATCTGCGTGCGTCCTGCCTGAAACGCCGCCAGGGAAGCAAAGCCCGGCGTGTGATCGCGAAATTCGCGGTATTGCTCGGTCGAGAACAGGGACCAGTTGTCCTGCATGCCGCCGTTGACGCAGCAGTTCTCCGTGTTACCGACACGAACCAGTTCGCTCGGCTTCGCCACCGGCAGAGATTTCAGCAGAACCGCGTCGATCAGGGTGAAGATGGCCGTCGTTGCGCCAATCCCCAGCGCCAGCGTCAGAATGGCGGTAATCGTGAAGCCCGGCGTCTTGCGAAACTGCCGGAGCGCGTAGCGAATCTGGTCAAGAAGCATGGGCGGACCCGAACCCTCCCGATTGCCTATTTATACGGGATTTCTGTGCTGCTGGTTGGTCGGTCCAGGCACGACTTCAGGAGCGGCAAGATCTCTGATCACTGATCGCTGATTCTTCGATCCCTGACGCTCACGCCCACGCGTCCACCGTCACATAACGCGTCGCCCCCGGCGGATACTTGTCCAGAATCAGCCG
>DATGJK010000104.1:0-2505 GCA_035295245.1 Acidobacteriaceae bacterium | reverse complement strand
GCCAGTCACTCGGCAGCTTCGGGCGTATACTCCCGGCGTGCTCACCAGACACGCAGGCCTCTTGTTGGCTGTGGCAGGACTGGCAATTCCGGCCACTACGACTGCTAAGGATCAGCCGCAGCTATATACGGTCATCATCAGCGTTCGTGATCCTTCCCGAGCGCGTATCCCGAACGCAGTCGTGCGGGTTATTCCTGCTCCCAGTCCTGAACCTCCGACGATGCGGACAGACTCAAAGGGCGAGTTGGCGGTGCGGCTTAAGCCAGGGGGACATGCTGTCTTTGTCTCCTGCCCGGGTTTCTTCTCCAGTGTTCAGCACCTTGAGGTCAAGGACAGCCGAGAGCCTCAGCGGTTCTATACGATTCTGCGCGTCGGATACGGAGGAGGACCGGTGGCCTTCGACACTACACCGGTTCCTCATTTCCTGCTCGATGCCCAGCCTTATCACGAGCCGTGGACGATCACGCGTGCGGAACTCGCGACCATGCCACGCACCAGCATTGTGATTCGAGATTCATCCGACAAACGAAAGCGAACCTATGGCGGGGTTCGCATGTATAACCTGCTTGAACGAGCCGGAGCGCCGCTCGGCAAGGAACTCTACGGTGTCGCGCTTCAAACTTCCATTGTGGCGAGCGGCTATGTGCCGGGAATGAAGCAGACAGTTGAAGTGGTCTACGCCCTTGCAGAGTTCGACCCAACCAGCAAATGCGGAGAGTTCATCCTTGCAGATACAGTGGACGGACATCCGATTGATCCCGATGAGGGGCCGTTCGTCCTGATTTCAGCGGCGGACAAAACGCGCAAGCGATGGGTGCCCGGTCTGCAATGGATGATGTTTCATCCGGGTCTGGAGCAGCCCGTACGCCCCGGTTCTGAATGAACATCGCGGTCCGTAATGCCGGTGATTCGGCGGGTGGCCCATTCAAGCCTCAACTCTGGCTGCGCGACGCGCCCGGAGCGAGATCCGCCTCGCAGGCCCTGCGATGAAGTGGTCCCGGCTCTCGCGATTCCTTCGCCTCGGCTCCGCGGCTAGAATGCGTCCTGTGATTGCGCCGCACACAATCCTGCGGCGGAGTGTGATCGGTGGAAGAGATGAGCTGGAAGAGTTTGCGGATTCTGTGTGGGTTGCTCCTCTGCAGTGCGGCAAGTGGCCTGGCGGCTCAGCCTGTCGATTCAACAAAGGGTGATCCGGCAGCACTGGTCAATCCGCTGATCGGCACAACCAATGGTGGCAATGACTACCCGGGCGCAACGTTGCCGCTGGGTATGGTTGCGTGGAGTCCCGAGGAACCACGGAATCGCCCCCGTCAGCAGGTACAGGGCGTTCCCGGTTCGATGCGCGACGATCGCGGTCGGCCGGCGGCTCCGGGCGGCTATGAGTACTCCGCCAACCGCATCAGCGGATTTTCACTGACCCACCTGATGGGAACGGGCTGCGCCGGCGCGAGCGGCGACATCCCGTTCATGCCGTACGTGGGTGAAATCACCTCGTCCCCTGCCGACGATCCCGCTGCGGAGCGATACGGCAGCACGTTTTCGCACGCCAACGAAACGGCATCGGCCGGCGACTACTCCGTCCACCTTGATAACGGCGTCCATGTGGAGCTGACGGCAACGAAGCGCACGGGCTCAGGCCGATTCGCCTATCCCGCCGGAAAGCCGGCGCTGATGTTGATACGGACCGCCTACTCGGAGACCGGCAGCACAGACGCAGCCACCCACATCGATCCCCGGACCCGGACGATCTCCGGTTCCGTGACCAGCGGAAACTTCTGCGGCTATATCGGAACCGCGGACCGGCGCAGCTATTACACCCTCTACTTTGTCGCTCATTTCGACACCCCCTTTTCCGCCGTGGGTACCTGGCAGGACGCCGCCGTGCGACCGGGCACGTCCGACACCAGCGGCGGCACAACTTATGGATCGAACGGGTTTGTGCCGCCAGGAAAGGGATCGGGCGCCTGGGTCGTCCTCGATACATCGAAATCCAATACCGTCACGGTGCGTGTAGGCATTTCGTACGTCAGCCAGGCAAATGCAGAGGCCAACCTCCGCGCCGAAAATCCCACAGGAGCGACCTTTGATGCTGTCCGGCTCAAGGCGCATGCGGCATGGAATGACATGCTCAACCGCGTGGAGATTGAGGGCGGCACGCACGATGAGCAGGTCGTCTTCTACACCGCTCTCTATCACACGCTGATGGGCGAGAACATTTACAGCGATACAGACGGCCGCTACATGGGCATGGACAGCCGAATCCACAAGGTGAGCGCCCCGCAGCGAACGCAATACAGCACCTTCTCCGGCTGGGATGTATATCGGTCGCAGCTGCAGCTGCTCACTCTGCTAGCGCCCGACATTGCTGGGGATATAGCTCAGTCCCTCCTCAATCAAGCCAACCAGAACGGCGGCGAATGGGATCGGTGGACACACAACTCCGGCACAACGCATGTGATGAATGGCGACCCGGCGGCTCCGGCCATCGCCGATATCCTCGCCTTC
>DATGJK010000103.1:0-2472 GCA_035295245.1 Acidobacteriaceae bacterium | reverse complement strand
ACTGTTGCGGGTTTCGTCTACGACATGGCTGACAAACACCCCGTTACGCTTGCGGTCGATATCGGCGGCACCGGCCTCAAAGTGATTCTGCTGAGTCCGGAAGGGCAGCCGCTGTCGGAACGGCTGCGTGTGGTGACACCCGATCCGGCAACGCCGGCGCGGCTGCTGAACGCGCTCGATCATCTGCGCGCGCAACTGGGAAGCTTCGATCGGGTGAGCGTTGGATATCCAGGCGTGGTCAAGCACGGAGTGGTGCTGAGCGCGGCCAATCTGCATCCGAAGTGCATTGGGTTTCCGCTGCAGGCAGAGCTGGAGAAACTGTGGCGCAAGCCGGTGCGCGTGGCCAATGACGCGGCGGTGCAGGGGTATGGCGCGATTCAGGGTCGCGGCGTGGAGATGATGGTGACGCTGGGAACGGGAATGGGATCAGCGCTGTTCACCGATGGGCGGCTTTGTCCGGGGCTGGAGCTGGGGCACCATCCGTGGAAGAAGATGACGTACGAGGATTATCTCGGGCTGCGCGGGCTGAAGAAGTACGGCAAGAAGAAGTGGAACAAGCTGCTCGAGAAGGCCATCGCGCAGACGCAGGCGACGTTCAACTGGGACCATCTGTATCTGGGCGGCGGGAACACGAAGCTGATCCGTATGGAAGCGCGGCCGGATGTGACGATTGTGTCGAATATGGATGGGCTGCTGGGGGGCGTGGCGCTGTGGAGAGATAACAACAGGGTGTAGGGGATAGGGTGTAGGGTCTGGTGAAAAGCCGCGGCGTGGAGCCGCGGCTTTTGCTTTGAACGTTAGCGCGCAGCGGCGTGTTCGGCGTGGAGTTTTTGCAGGGGGTTCACGGTGATCTTGCGGCGCTGGAGGGCGGCGATGCCTTCGGCGGCGGCGCGGGCGGCAGCCAGCGTGGTGATGGTCGGGATGCGGGCGAGGACGGCGGCACGGCGGATGGCCTTCTCGTCGAAGTAGGGATCCTGGCCGCGGGGCGTGTTGACGATGAGGTTGATGCGATCGCCCTTGATGAGGTCGACGACGTTGGGGCGGCCTTCTTTCACCTTGTAGACGCGATCGACGGACATGCCCGCCTTCTCGATGGCGTTGGCGGTGCCTTCAGTGGCGACGAGGTGGAATCCGAGCTCGACGTACTGACGGGCGAGGTTGACGAGGTTCGTCTTGTCGCGGTCGCTGACGCTGAAGAAGACGGTGCCTTTGAGCGGCAGGGAGAGTCCGGCGGAAAGCTGCGCCTTGGCGAAGGCTTCGCCGAAGTTGTCGGCGACGCCCATGACTTCGCCGGTGGACTTCATCTCGGGTCCGAGGACGGTGTCGACGCCGGGGAACTTGTTCCACGGGAAGACGGGCGACTTGACGTAGAAGTGCGAGCCGGTGCCGAGATCTTTCTCTGAGACGTCGAGGAATTCGCGCAGAGGGCGGCCGGTCATGAGGCGCGAGGCGATTTTGGCGAGGGGCACGCCGGTGGCTTTGGAGACGTAAGGCACGGTGCGCGAGGCGCGGGGATTGACTTCGATGACGAAGACCTTGTCCTGCTGGCCGGGACGGCGCTGGATGGCGAACTGCAGGTTCACGAGGCCGACGACGTTGAGCGCGAGGGCGAGCTGGCGCGTGTAGCGGCGGATGGTGTCAAGGGTGGAGGCTGCGAGATCGACGGAGGGAAGGACGCAGGAGGAGTCGCCGGAGTGGATGCCGGCTTCTTCGATGTGCTGCATGATGCCGGCGATGACGACGTCTTTGCCGTCGGAGAGCGCGTCGACGTCGACTTCGACAGCGTCTTCGAGGAAGTGGTCGATGAGGATGGGGCGCTCCTGCGAGTACTCGACGGCTTCTTTCATGTATTGCGAGACGGTGTCGCTGTCGTAGGCGATGACCATGGCGCGACCGCCGAGGACGTAGGAAGGGCGGACGAGGACGGGGTAGCCGATGCGCTCGGCGCCGGCGAGCGCTTCTTCGACGCTGGTGGCGGTGGCGCCGGGGGGCTGCGGGATGGCGAGGTCTTCGAGAAGCTTGCCGAAGCTTTTGCGGTCTTCGGCGAGGTCGATGGATTCGGGCGAGGTGCCGAGGATGGGCACGCCGGCGGCTTTGAGGCGGAGGGCGAGGTTGAGCGGAGTTTGTCCGCCGAACTGGACGATCATGCCGACCTGCGCGCCGCCGGAGGACTCGTGGTCGTAGACGGCGAGGACGTCTTCGAGGGTGAGCGGCTCGAAGTAGAGGCGGTCGCTGGTGTCGTAGTCGGTGGAGACGGTCTCCGGGTTGCAGTTGACCATGATGGTCTCGTAGCCGTCTTCGCGCAGGGCGAAGGCCGCGTGGCAGCAGCAGTAGTCGAACTCGATGCCCTGGCCGATGCGGTTGGGCCCGCCGCCGAGGATGATGATGCGGTCCTTGCCCACTGGCGCCAGCGTCTCGTCCTCAGAATTAGCCACAGATGAACACGGATGAACACGGATGGAAGAGGCAGAG
>DATGJK010000102.1:0-3518 GCA_035295245.1 Acidobacteriaceae bacterium | reverse complement strand
TCAGCGGCTCGCATTCCGGCCGCACCTTTGTCGACAGCGTCTCCACGCCAGAAACGCCGGCGGTCACTGTCCTGCGCGACGACTCCGGCAAAGTGATCCTTACCCTCGGCCGCGAAGACATCACTCGCCTCACCGCCGCTGGATGGAAGCCGCCGATCTCGATCACGGTGAAAGCGCGCGACGGCAAGACCGATCTCTACGGCCTCATCTTCGAGCCCACCAACTTCGATCCGGCCAAGAAATACCCCATCGTCGACCACATCTATCCCGGCCCGCAGATCGGCAGCGTCGGCTCCTACACGTTCTCGGCGGCACGCGGCGATTGCCAGGCGCTCGCTGAGCTGGGCTTCCTCGTGGTCGAAATCGATGGCATGGGCACGCCGCAGCGTTCCAAATCATTCCACGACGTCTCCTACGCCAACATGGGCGACAACACGCTGCCCGACCAGGTGACCGGAATCAAGCAGCTCGCGCAGAAGTATCCCTTCATCGATCTCACCCGCGTCGGCATCTACGGCCACTCCGGAGGCGGCAACGCCACCACCGAAGCCATGCTGCGCTATCCCGACTTCTTTCAGGTGGGCGTCGCCGAATCGGGCAACAACGACAACCGCGAATACGAAGACGACTGGGGCGAGCGCTACCAGGGCCTGCTCGTCACCAGGCCGGACGGCACCAACTACGACGACCAGGCCAATCAGAATTTCGCTAAAGGCCTCAAGGGCCATCTGCTGCTCGCGCACGGCACCATGGACAACAACGTGCCGCCGACCAGTACGCTGCTGGTCGTCGACGCGCTCATCCGCGCCAACAAGGATTTCGACCTGCTCCTGCTGCCCAACCAGCACCACGGCTACGGCGCTGACACGAATTACATGACGCGCCGCCGCTGGGACTACTTCGTTCGCTGGCTGCTGAACACCGAGCCGCCAAAGGAATTCGAGATCACCGCACCCCCGCCCGGACCACCCGGCGGACGCGGCCCCGACGATTCATCGGACTCCCAATAAACGTCGCTGTGAAGAAGAGGGGCTTCTAGCCGCGGGATTTCGCCCATTACCACGTAAACCCGCCCGAAGGCGGAGGCCAACTCCCCAGCATCTGCCGCAGCAGCACCACGCGGCCCAGGTGATATCCGTTGTGCGCCGCCAGGCTCTCCAGCTGCTCGCGCACCGTCATGGTGCGCGTTGGCTTGCCTGCCGGCGACGGACACCGAATCGCCCGCTCCAGCCCCTCCGCATCCCGCGCTACTTTGGCCGCCTCCTCCGCGCCGTCGAGAAATCTCTTGCGCACGAGATCCCAGCCTTCCTTGTCATCCGCCGCCCGAAAGCCCTCAGCCGCGCTCACCGGACACGGCGTCTCAATTCCCGCCACCCACTGCAGCGTAATCTGCTGCCAAAAGGCCATGTGCCACACCTCGGCATAAATGCTGTGCGGAGCGCCCGCGACGCTTCGCCGCGCCATCTCTTCGCTGATGTTTTCGAGAATGTGCGACGGAGGCGCAAACGCGCTGTCGCCGTTCAGACAGAGAGCCAGCTCACTCATGGAATCCGATTTTCGCAGACTCGCCCGCTTCGTGCAGACATAGGGTTTGCCGTCGGGTAGCTCTTCCTCGCTGCCGCATTCCCTCCATCGCCAGGCGACCCTCCCTACCCGGCAGCGTATTTCCTAAACCCTGTCCCTACACCCTACCCCCTGCTTTCCTTCAGCTGCTGCCAATCCGCCTCGGTCTGGTTCGCATAGACATCGGCAAATTTCGCCAGCGCCATCCCGCACTTTTCTCCATTTCCCAAGTACCCAGCCAGCACGCACGCATCGCCCGATCGCGCGTGTCCCTTGGCCAGCAACTCGCCGCATATCTCCGCGTAGTCGATCAGCCCCTGTCCCTGCAGGTCCTCGATCGCGATGCTCGCCTTGTGATCGTTCAGCTGCCGCACCAGATAGTCCCGGTTCGCAATGCTCGTCCATCCCAGGAAGGGATCCGACTGGAACTGCATCGCTCTTTGTCCCTCGGCCACACGCCGCCCGTGGTGTGCCGGCCCCTGCGTCGCAGGCAGATACGGCAGGTACGCCGAACCCGGCTCCTCCTTCACCTGCAGAAACAGCGGATCGCGCGGCCCGTTCCCCTCCAGATACACCAGGTAATCGCGCAGCCCCACGCTGCCCGTTCCCACCACTTTGAACGCCACATCCACTGGCCGGTACTGCGCCAGAAAATGCTGCCGCTCGGGCTGCAGGCTTTCGCGATAGGTTTTCAGCGCGGCCAGCACCGGACGCGCCTGCTGCGGCGTCAGTCGTCGCAGGATCGGAGGCTCCTCTTTGAAGACGCGCCCCTTCTTCGTCTCCATGGTCAGCGTGTCCAGCGTGTGAAGCGGCGTCGCGCGCTCGGCTTTCAGCAGCGCGTTACTGACCGGGGCGATCCTCTGCAGCCGGTGTACCTGGTATCGCGCCACGTCGATCACCGGCATGCGCGCCAGTGTCTGGATCAGCTTCGTGTAGCTGGCGACAAATTTCAGCACCACCGCCGTGGCCTTCTTCGCCTTCGCGCCGTCCCCGCTCGTCTCGCGCAGAGCCAGCACCAGACTGGTCGCCAGCCGCTTCAGGTCCCACTCGAAGGGCCCACGAATCGTTTCGTCAAAGTCGTTGATGTCGAAGAGCAGCCGGCCGTCCGGAGCCGCAAAAGCGCCCAGGTTGCGCACGTGCGCATCGCCGCAGATCTGGTTCACGATGCCGGTATGCGGCAGCAGCGCCAGATCCGCGGCCATCACCGGCACCGCGCCGCGAAAGAATCCGAACGGCGAAGCCAGCATGCGCTCGTACTTCAGCGTCACCAGCCCCGGCACGCGCCCGCGCATCGACTCCTCAATCAGCGCCAGCGGATTGTGCTGCCGCAGCTTCGCATCCCAGCGCGCGTGATCCTGCCGGTGAACCTGCCTGCGCCGCGCCTGCCCCATCGCGCGCCGCTCCTGTGGTGTAGGAATATGCGGCATGCGCCTCCCCAAAGCGTACTAACCAGTTATAAATCGGATTTCAGAAGATTGACCGCCGGCGTTGACGCGCGGAAATCGCTCTTTGTCCAGCCGATACACGCAATGGTCGAACCCACGCCAGAAGACGACGCGATCCACCTTCAGGCCGTTCTTCTCAGCCACGCGCCGCGACGGCAGATTCTCCGGCCGGATCATCGAGATCACCGCCTCCACCCCCAGAGACGCGAAAGCGTATTCGCATGCCGCCCTGGCAGCTTCTGTTGCCAGACCACGATTCTGCCATGCCGGGTGCGTGTGATACCCAATTTCCAGCTCGGGGCGTCCTTCCACGTGCTGCCACGCCGGGCCGCAATCGCCCACCAGTCCTCCCGTTTCCCTGAGGACCATTCCCAGCAGCCCCGTCCCGTTGCGGTACCGCTCGATTTGGCGCTCGATGCCGTTCGCAATCTCGGCCGGCGTGAAGGCCCGCGGATACCAGCGCATGTTCTCAGCGTCGCCCAGAATCGGCAGCAGCGCCGGCGCATCCTT
>DATGJK010000101.1:0-9146 GCA_035295245.1 Acidobacteriaceae bacterium | reverse complement strand
CACCGTATTTCCGCTGCAGCGGTGTCTTTGGAGCGTCGGCAGCACGTTTCAAATCCACATACAGCAGGTAGCGGTTGCGCTCGGACAGCTCGTTGAAGCGGCCCCAGCGCGACTGATCTGCCGGGATGGGATTCGCTTTGCGCCAGTTGCCGCAGGCGTACGCATAAAAGTCCACGCAGGGATCGGCTGTCTTATCGATGGCGCTGAGATCGAAGCTGTGCAGAGCCTTCGGCTCCGTGGGGATTTCGGAAGTTTTGGCATCGGAGGAGGGTGAGGTTTGAGCAGGAAGAGCGCCGGCGCACAGCAGAAGAGCTGTCGCCAGCCAGGCGGAACGTGCGACGCGCATAGTTAGGCCTCAGAATTGAGATATACACACCAGTAAAGACTCTGGCTTTTCACGACCTGAAACGATACCACGCAGCCACCGACGCTGGCATGTACCGGTGGGTCTAGCGGGGATCGGCGGGGCTGCGGATATCGTCCCCATCGCCGGTCACGGTCCAGGTCTTACCGTCGGCCGACTGCGCTGACTCGAAATGAATGCGGTCCTTGCCGGCGAAGTCGTTGGTGGTCCGGTACCAGGTCGTCTTGCCGCCAGAATCGTCGCTGTGGCCGAGATAAACCCAGTGCGAGCCGGTGACGGTGAGCTCGCCCCGCCCGGGAGAATGTCCGTCGGGCAGGACGGCGTGCGTGAAGTAATGCCCGCTGTTGCCGTCCGGGATAAACACGACCAGCGCCGCTGTCTTGCCGTTCACGGTCTGCTGGCACGCGTAATAGAGGCCGATTTGCGAACAGGCGTTCACCAGGGAATCGGTGACGGTTTTGGCCTTCTCATGACGGGTTACGCTCCAGCTCCCCTGGTAGAGACGGAGCGGAACATAGGGATCCTGCGGCTCGGCTGCAGCGAGGAATGCGGCGAGGAGGACGATCCAGTGCGTCATCGGCTCAGCAGTGTAGCACGATGTACAGACGACTCCAGTGGCCGGCCATGAGCCGATGGCGCGGCTAGTCGGCGGGCGCAGGCTGAGGCTGTGCGACCTGGCTGCGGAAGTAATCGAGGCTGAGCCGCAGCCCCGTTTCCAAGTCGATCTTCGGCTCCCACCCGAGCAGGGTGCGAGCCTTCGTAATATCGGGCTGGCGCTGCATGGGATCATCCTTAGGCAGTTCGCGAAAGACGATCTGGCTGCTCGATCCGGTCACCCGCAGGACAGCCTGGGCGCAATCGAGGATGGTCCACTCCTGCGGGTTGCCGATGTTCACCGGCAGGTGCTCGTCGCTTTTGGAGAGGCGCACGATGCCCTCGATCTCGTCGGAGACATAGCAGAAGCTGCGCGTCTGCTGGCCGTCGCCGTAGACCGTCAGTTCCAGACCCTGCAGGGCCTGCATCATGAAATTCGAGATGACGCGGCCATCGTTCTTCTGCAGGCGGGGGCCATAGGTGTTGAAGATGCGCACCATGCGGGTATCCACGCCGTAGTAACGGTGATACGCCATGGTGAGCGCTTCGGCAAAGCGCTTGGACTCGTCGTAGACAGAGCGTGGCCCAATGGGGTTCACGTGCCCCCAGTAGTCCTCGGTTTGCGGGTGGACCAGCGGGTCGCCATAGCACTCGGAGGTGGATGCCTGCAGGAACTTCGCCCCATACCGTTTCGCGATCTCGAGCGCATGGCGCGCGCCCAGCGAGCCGACCAGCAGCGTTTCGGGTCCCAACCTGCTGTAATCCACCGGGCTGGCGGGCGAGGCAAAATTGAAGACGTAATCGACGCGGCCGACGTCGAAGGGCTCCGTAATGTCCTTCTGGAGATACTCGAAGCGGGGCTCGCGGGTGAGATGCGCCAGGTTGGCCGTCGAACCGGTCGAGAGGTTATCGACGCCGATGACACTGTGACCTTCGCCAAGAAGAGCGTCGGTCAGATGCGAACCGAGGAAGCCCGCCGCTCCCGTCACCAAAACACGCATAGTCTCGATCCTAAATGATGCATGCGGCGGGAATCGCGTCGGCCGACTCGGCGGAAGTTGTTGCCCGCGGTCGGTTCGCTGCCTTTGGAGCGCATCCTTTAGCCTGAGATGAGAGACCGATGGCAAGTCTTTCCGCAGAACTCGTCGCGCAGCTCGCCCGTGAAGCCGGATTCTCAGCCGCGGGGGTCGCATCGGTGCCGGAGCCTGGCTCGCCGGAAGATGCCGAGGAGCGCTCCCGCTTCTATGCGTGGGTTGACGCCGGCAAGGCGGGAGAAATGGAGTATCTGAAGCGGCGTGATGAGGCGGGCGCGCTGCTCCGTTCGTCGGTGAGGGTGGCCTTGCCATGGGCGCGGTCAGTGATCGTGTGCGCGGCCAGTTATAACTCGGACCAGCTGCGCTCGACGGATCCGGCGCCGCCGGGAAGGGGATGGATAGCCCGCTATGCGTGGAGCAGCAACGGGGAGCGCCCCACGGATTATCACAAGGTGCTGCTGCGGCGGCTGGAGTCGCTGCGGGACGCGCTGATTTCGGCGATTGGGCCGTTCGAGTCGCGCTGTTTTGTCGATACGGGGCCGGTGGTGGAGCGCGTGTATGCCCGGTACGCCGGCATTGGGTGGACAGGCAAGAACACGTGCATCCTGAATGAGAAGCTGGGCTCCTGGCTGTTTCTGGGCGTGATCGTTGCATCGCTGGAGGCCTCGGCGACATTGCAGGTGGCGGCGGATCGCTGCGGATCATGCACGCGCTGCATCGACGCTTGTCCCACCGGAGCGCTCACCGGAGCGCGGCAGATGGATGCCTCGCTTTGGATCGCGTATCTGACGATTGAAAAGCGCGGAGCGATTCCGGAGGAGCTGCGGGGGCCGATTGGACGGCAGATCTTCGGCTGCGACATTTGCCAGGACGTCTGTCCGTGGAACCGGCGGGCGCCGGTGGGCGCCGATCCGCAGCTTGCCCCGCGAGAGCCGCTCGTGAACCCGGCACTCGACTGGCTGGCCGCAATGGATGAGCCCAGTTGGGAAAGCTGGTTCAATGGCAGCCCGGTGCGGCGGGCGAAGTATTCAGGATTCCGGCGCAACCTGGCGATTGCGATGGGAAACAGCGGGCAGGCGCAGTTTGAGACGACTCTGCGGGGATGGACGAGCGATTCCGATCCGGTGGTGGCCGAGGCAGCGCAGTGGGCGCTGGGTCAGATCCTCGCGAAAGACACGTCGGCCGGGCGCGGCTGAAGGCCCCGCTACAACCGCGAATGCTGGCCGGTCTTGCTTCGAAGCGCAGCCAGATGCATCCCGGCTGCGTCGGACCGGAATGGCTGGGAGGACGGCGGCGGCTCCGGGGGGGACCGCCGCTCTGCGATCAGAAAATTAGGCGCTGTTGCGGACGACGTTCGCCGCGCTCAGTCCTTTGGGACCCTGCTGACACTCGAACTCGACAGCTTCGCCCTCGTTCAGAGTCCGGTAGCCGGAATCCTGAATAGCCGAGAAGTGAACAAATACGTCTTCGCCACTGGACCGCTGGATAAATCCGTAGCCCTTCGCTCCGTTAAACCACTTCACTACGCCATGCTCTTTCACCTGTTACTCCTTCGTTGTTGGTCCTGGGGATTTCGTGAGGCTCCTGGTAATTTCCTTACTGGTCACTTGCGTAACCCAGTGCAGAGACACCAAAAGCTGCCTTCATCCGCCAATCCGGCGGACTGAGCAGCTTAGTGGGTAAGATCATCACGAAAACGATAATGCAGATACATCAAAAACGGCCTTCCAATGCGGCTTCCCGTCTCCGGGAAGTGTCCCCTTGTTATGGCAGGAAACCGTTTTGAAATCAAGAAAAATTTCTGTTGTGCGCCGGATATTTTGCGACTGAGTTACTGAAGTAGCATGCACCTTGGTGCCGTTGCATCGCGGCCAGGCTCACTCGTGGTGGCTGCTGCGCCGACCTCTGTTACGATTTTTTCAGGAACCCCGCGCATGGTTACCTTCGATACGGCGCCTTCGTCCGACGCGGTCGTCCCCGCCTCTGCAGCGGGGCCGGTTTTGCCCCGGCGCACCGGCTCCTGGGCGGCGATTGTGGCGCT
Source organism: Acidobacteriaceae bacterium (assembly GCA_035295245.1). Classification (GTDB taxonomy): domain Bacteria; phylum Acidobacteriota; class Terriglobia; order Terriglobales; family Acidobacteriaceae; genus Palsa-343. The sequence continues at coordinate 5,113 of DATGJK010000101.1, read as the reverse complement.
GGCGCGCTACCTGGGACAGACCGAGGTGCACACGTACGCATTCAGCGTGGCGGCAAATGCGATTCTGTCGCTCTTCCCCTTCATCGTGATGATGTTCACGGTGGCGCGAGAGGTCTTTCACTCCACGGCGATGGCGAACTCGATCAGCGGCATGCTGCACGATCTGCTGCCGTCGAACCAGGATTTCGTGGTGCGGAACATGGCGCTGCTGGTGCATCCGCGGGGCAGCGTGCAGGCGGCGTCGGTCGTGATGCTGCTGATCTCGTCCACGGGGGTGTTTCTGCCGCTGGAGGTGGCGCTGAACCGGGTGTGGGGCGTGGGGAAGAACCGATCCTACGTGATGAACCAGATTGTGTCGCTGGGGCTGGCGTTTGCGATCGGGCTGATGGCAATGTCGGCTGTGGTGGTCGCCACGGCGCAAACGAAACTGCTGACGCTGCTCTTCTTCGGGCATACGCAGAACGTCGTCTACGCGGTTATCCATCACCTCTTTCTGCAAATCGCGGTGGCGTTCCTGAGCATGGGGATGTACTTTGCCATTTACTGGGTTCTGCCGAATCGGCGCTTGCCGGTGCGCGCGGTGCTTCCGGCGGCCGTGGTCACAGGCCTGCTGTGGGACCTGGGACGGCTGATCTATATGGTGGTGCTGCCGCATCTCGATCTGCATTCGGTCTACGGACCGTTTGAGGTTTCGGTCACGCTGATGATCTGGGCGTTCCTGACGGGACTGCTGCTGCTCTCCGGCGCGCAGTACTCAGCGACACGGCACACGTTGCGGCTGGCGCGGGAGGCGGAAGAGGAGAGAGTGGCGGCAGTCGCCTGACATGGGGCGAAAATTCCGGTCATTGAATTAACTTCGCAGGTTGTGTCCAGTTAAGCCCCGGGGATGACGACCCTGGGCTTTTTGCTGCTCCCGAGGTCGCTGTATGCTTCCCTGAGCCGCTGTTCCCTGCCCTGAATCGCCGGTTTGAGAAGCGCCATGACCACCCTCGATTTCGCCGCGCCGGAGTTCCGCCGCAACCCGTTTCCTGTTTACGCTCAGCTGCGCGCCCACGCGCCTGTGATGAGGCACCCTGATTCCGGAGCCTGGCTGCTGTTCGACTACACCAGCGTTCGCCAGGCGCTGATGGATCAGGAGCGCTTCAGCTCGAGCCTGTCGCGCGCAGGCAGGGGAAATCCCGATTGGGTCATCTTCCTGGATCCGCCGCGGCACGGGCGATTTCGCGCGCTGATTAGCAAGGCCTTCACGCCGCGCGCGGTCGCCGATCTGGAACCGCGCGTCCGGGAATTGTCGCGCACGCTGCTCGACGCTCAAGTCGAGCGCGGCACGATGGACCTGGTCGCGGACTACGCCACTCCGCTGCCCATGATGGTCATCGCTGAACTGATCGGCATTCCGGCCGCGGAGTGGGCGCGCTTCCGCCGCTGGAGCGACGGCCTGCTGCGGCTGAGTTACACGCTTTCCGCGGGAGCGGCAGCCGACGCTGCGATCGCCGATTATGTCGCGGTAAAGACGGAGATGGGCCCCTATGTCCACGACGTGATCGAGAGCCGGCGAAGCGCTCCGCAGAACGACTTGCTCTCTCGGCTGATTCAGGCGGAGGTGAACGGTGAGCGGCTGACTGAACAGGAAATTGGCGGGTTTCTGGAGGCGCTGATCGTCGCCGGACAGGAGACGACGGCGAACCTGATCGCGAATGCGGTCGTCTGCTTCGCCGAAGCGCCGGATCAGGCGGCGCGGCTGCGGGCCGAGCCGGATCTGCTGCCCTCCGCGATCGAAGAGGCGCTGCGCTTCCGCTCGCCCCTGCAATGGGCTTTGCGCGCCACGAATAGCGAGGTGGCGATGCATGGTGTCACAATTCCGGCCGGCCAGCTGGTGCTGCCGGTGATCGGATCGGCGAACCGCGACCCGCAGCAGTTCCCGGACCCGGATCGTTTCGACATCGCCCGCAATCCGAATCCGCACATCGCGTTCGGCCAGGGAATGCATTTCTGCATCGGGGCCCCGCTGGCGCGGATGGAAGCCCGTATCGCTCTGACGGATCTGTTCCGACGGCTGCGCGATTTGCGGCTCGCACCCGGCGAACCGTGGGAGCCGCGGGCCGTTCTCAACGTGCATGGTCCGGCTAGCTTGCCGGTGGAATTCGAAGCGGACGCCGCTCTTGTGTCGCGAGAGTAATTGTCCTGGTTCTGCCTGAACACGCGAGGGTGACAAATCTCACATCCGGGGTGCGGAACCTGTGGCATTGTTGCTGGCAAGAGAGTAGCCCTCCCCCGGAGTAACCATGGAAGATCTTTGCACCCTCGCTCGTTTCCACGCTGACGATCTCTCGACCCACGCCGTTTCCCTGGCGATCATAGCCCGGGCTCTCAACGATGCCCATGAAAGCGGCAATCATCTGGACCGGAAGGCGTTTCATCGCGCCGCCGACCTGGCGCTGGCGCTCTACCGGCAGGAGAAGAAGCGCTTCGCTTCGGTAGACGCGCCGGCTCCGCTGCTTGACTCGCTGTATCTGAAGGCGTTTGTTCCCGGCGAGGACGAAACCGAGGAACTGCCGGAGATCGCGGCGGATGCGGTGGCGCGACGCTTCCATGCCGAAGTGATGCGGCTGCTCTACGCGCGCAAGGCGGAGGCCGAGAAGCCAGTCGCAGAGAAGGCGGCGCCGGCGTCGATCTGATCTCAGTGACATGGGTTCCAGGTGGAGGGCGTCAATCGCCGTGCCAGACGAGGTCCACGGAGACGGGGATCTCGTTCTTGATGGGCACGGTGAGGAATTGGGGCCGGTCGATCCTGAAGTCGGAACAGGTGGCCGGGATCGTGCCGGTGATCTCCACGTCGCTGCCATGCGCCTTGCGCTGGAACGGGATGTGCGCGTAGTGCGCGGTCTGCCCGGAGAACTGAACATCGAGGTCGGCGTAGACCGTGGGCGAGTTCAGTTGCGATTGTGGGATGCGGGTGCGCACGATCACCATCGGGTATTGCGCGCCGCGGACCACCTGCAGGGTGTGCAGATCGCGGTTACTGTCGCCGGAGTTGAAGGTGTTCACGGGAACTGCAATCAGGAAGTCGCATTCCCCGGCGCTGCAGTTCCCTTTGCCTTTGGCGGCGTGGCTGGTGCCTTCGACTTCGTGCATAGGATGGGAAACGTGCCAGGTCAGCGTGGACTCCTGCAGCACCCACTCATTCTGCGCGCGCAGTGAAACATTGACAGCCAGCAGCAGCACGGCGCAGAGAAACTTCATTTTTTCTCCCAGAATTTCAGGTGAATCGGCCACGAGACCGCGACCATGGATGCGGCGTAGGCCCCGACGGTCGTCCACGCGACTACAGAGTGCGCGGATGCGATGCCGTGAACCTTCTGGCCCTGGTTTTCCTGGTTAAGAGCCATAGCGCCGAGGATGGGCGTGAGCACCATGCCGGGCGCGTGGATCCAGACGAGGTCGCGATGCAGGCGGATGGCGCCGCGGGGTTTGACGCCGGGAATTTTCGGGGCGCGGATCGCATAGTATGCGGTGGCGGCGTACATGGCGACGGTTGCTGAACCGAGCGCAACGTGCACATCAACGCCGGAGTTGCTCGGTCCTGTGCGCGGCGCAGTGGGATCCGAGCGGTTGCGCTTTTCTTTCGCACCGCCCGAGGCGATGACGGCAGCTGCCATCGGCGCGAGCGTGATAAGACCCAGCGTCTGGTGCACTTTCAGGTCGTGGGTGCGCTCGTTGAGCCGCTTCTGCAGTTGCGCGTTGGCCTGGGTCTGCTGTGGTGTGAATCCGAGATCGCCCAGCGAGGGCTGATTTGGGTTCTGCTGTGGCGATTGCTGCGCGGATGGCGGTGTCTGCTGCGGATTTTGCGATGCCGGTGAAGAGGACTGCGGCTTCGGATTGTGCGGAACGGGCGCATCGGGCAGATCGATGGACGCGAGCGTCGAAATGGACTGCGGATGAGGAGCAGATTGCGCGGTTGTCAGAATGGGGAGCGCCAGCAGGCAGGAGAGAACGAGAGCGGTTCTTCCTGGCGCGATGCGGTTCACGAAACAGCGGTCTCCGACGGTGAAAGAGAAGAGATGCTGAGGCGATGAGTCCCGGTTGCAAGCAGAATGGCACAGCGCCAGGCGCGGTGTCGAGTGGATGACGAGGAATCCAGCAGGGCGGCATGTAGACTGATGCGCGAGTAAGTTTCAACTATGCTGCGGCGATTCGAGGGCGAGCGATGAAGCTTTTGCGGATGGTGCTGGCATTGGGTTGCGGGGTGTTGATGCCGGGTGTGGGCCGGGCAGATGTGCGGCTGCCGCATGTGATCAGCGACCATGCGGTGCTGCAGCGGAACCGGCCGATTCATGTCTGGGGATGGTCGGCGCCGCAAGCGCATGTGACGGCGCATTTCCATGAGCAGACGGTGGGCGCCGTGGCGAATGCGCTGGGCGAGTGGAGTTCGTGGCTCTCGCCGGAAAGAGCGGGCGGTCCATACACGCTGACGGTGAGCGGCGACGGGCCGGAGGTCACGGTAAGTGACTTGCTGGTAGGCGATGTGTGGGTGGCGTCGGGGCAATCGAATATGGAGATGCCGCTCGATGGCTTTCCGGGCAGCGCGGTGCTGAAGGATGCGGCGCAGGAGATTGCGGCGGCGACGAATCCGAAGCTGCGGCTGCTGCTGGTGGAGCACAAGGCGTCGGATGTTCCGCAGAACGATGTGCCGGATACGTGGACCGTGTGCACGCCCGAGACGGCGCGGAAATTTTCGGCGGTGGCGTATTTCTTTGGACGCGAGATTGCGGCCAAGGAAGACGTCCCGGTGGGGCTGATTGATTCGACCTGGGGCGGAACGCCGGCGGACTCGTGGGTATCGATGGACACGCTGGGGACGAATGCGGCGCTGCTGCCAGCCTTTGCGAGCCGCGCGCACTTCGCTGATGAGCAGACGAATGTCGACGCGCGGATTGCGGCGGAGAAGGCCGAGGATGCCGCGGCGATGGCGGCGGGACAGCCGAAGCCGAAGCACGACTGGCATCCGCAGGAGCAGTCGTGGGCTCCGGCAGAACTGTACAACGGAATGATTGCTCCGCTGGCGCCGCTCAGCGTGCGCGGATTCATCTGGTACCAGGGCGAGACGAACTCG
>DATGJK010000100.1:0-12632 GCA_035295245.1 Acidobacteriaceae bacterium | reverse complement strand
GCTCGGTTGGCTTTGCGTCTGGGCAGAAGCCGCGGCGAGGAGAAAGAGGATGGCAGGGAGGATCGCGCAGTGAAGGATCCGGCCGGGTCGCCTGAGATGAATGCGCGATGCCGCCAACACTACGAACAGCCCCCTGAAAATGAGCGTGAAAGGTGTGGGAATGCTCGCTGATAGTAACACGCTGCGGTCCGGGCCTGGAGCGGGATGCAAAAGGAGAGCAAACCAGCACTGAAGGTGCAGCACGCCATCCACCAAAGGTTGTAAGTGCTTGACCGACCGCCCCTCACTACACCGACGTAACTGTCATTGTTGGTTCATTTTGCAGCGGCTTCAATTTTCTTATTGACAAGGGTTAAAAACCGGGCGTAAAAATTGGCGTCAGCATTGAAGTAAACCGTTTAATCGCAGGTGGCGCGGAGGAGTGTACCATCTGGACGGTCAAACGCGGGCTGGATGTGAGGAAGTAAAGAGAACCGGAAAGGTTCCGACGACGGTTTCAGCCGGAAGAGCGGCTGAACGGTAATGAAAACAGCAAGTTGTAGGTACGCTTCACAGGAGGCAGAGGTATGAATTCCATCAGACGCCTGGCGTCAGTGCGTTTACGCCTGCCAGGCTCGTTGCTCATCCTATCCGGTCTGCTGATTGCTGCGATGGTGTTGCTGAGTGGTACTCCAGCGCACGCGCAACAGCTCACCGGAACTCTGAGCGCGACCGTCTACGACACCACGGGAGCTGTGGTGCCCGATGCGACGGTTACCCTGAAAAACTCGGCGAGCGGAGACATCCGCACCACCACGTCGAATGGCGAGGGGTATTTCACATTTGCGGCCGTTCAGCCGGCCACCTACTCGATTTCCATCAGCGCGAAAGGCTTCACCACCTGGACGCTGAGCGGAGTCGTCATGCACCTGGGCGATAGCCGCACGGTGCCCAACATCGCGCTGAAGCCGGGCGCTGCCAGCACCACCGTTGAGGTGGTGGCGGACAAGAACGTGGAAGTCCCGCTGGACACGCCGGAAGTCAGCACCACCATGAACGCCGAGCAGATCGAAGACATGTCGCTCGGTGGCCGTGACGCCGGCGAGTTGCTCAAGATGATGCCCGGCGCGGCCTTCACCAACGGCGGAACCCAGGGCTCCGGATTCAACCCCAAGGTGACCGGCACGAATACCGGCCCGGTGGGCAACTACTCGCTGAACGGTACCCAGCCCTACGGCGCCATGGCCTACATGCTCGATGGCGCGAACCTGGTCGATCCGGGCAACGCCGGAACGCAGATCGCGAACATCAACGAAGACATGGTGCAGGAAGTGAAGGTTCTGACCGGCAGCTATGGCGCGGAGTACGCGTACGGCCCGGTGATCTTCGAAGCCTTCAGCAAATCGGGCGGCAAGAACTTCCACGGCGAAGGTTACGTCTACGCGCGTAACTCCGAGCTCAATTCGTGGGAGTCGTTCACGAAAGAGTCGTACAAGTCGACGGTAGGCTCAGCGATCGACACGCCGACCGCCCAGAGCCTGGCCAAGACCCTGTTCCCGTACGAGTACTTCTATTACATCGGCGGCAACGTGGGCGGCCCGATCTTCTTCCCGCATTTCAACAAGAATCACAACAAGCTGTTCTTCTGGGGCGGCTACGAGTACATGATCCAGCACCCCAACCAGTCTGTGCAGTATTACAACGAGCCGACGCAGGACCAGCGCAATGGCCTGTTTGCCTGCGGCGGATCGTACGGCGGCGGAGCGAACCCGAGCTTCGGCGGAGCGCCTTCGCTTTGCGGCAGCACGGATAACTGGGAAGAGCTGGAAAAGAACAACCCGACAGTCGGCTACGCCTACTACATGCCGCAGCGCCGTACAGGCCCTGGCAATACTGCGGTTCCGGCGGACGCGAACTGGACCCAGGACTCCAGCGGAAACATTCACATCCCGACGGCTGATTTCGATTCGAACATCACGACTCTGGTGTCGAAAGCTTATCCGCTGCCGACGATCACCCAGAACGCCAACAACGGCTACAGCAACTATGCTTACACTCCGAACACTCCGCAGAACCGGTGGGAAGCGACCGGCAAAGTGGACTATGCGATCAGCGACAATACCAAGCTGAGCGGAACGTATGCAGACCAGATGGAGAACGACCAGCGTCCGATCACGATCTGGTGGGCTCCGCCGAACACCCTGCCCTATCCGAGCCCGGTGACGGCGGCAGTGAATGCCAAGGTGTACCTGGTGAACTTCACGCACCAGTTCAGCCCGACGACCACCAGCGAGACGGTGTTCACGCTGTCGCGCTTCATCAATCCGAATAAGTCGTCCAATCCGAATACCCGGCAGCTGGAAGGCATGCAGGGCATTCAGGGTCTCTTCGGCCACACGTCGCCGCAGATGCCGAACATCAACAACGCCGCCTGGGGCGAAGCTCTTTCGAGCATCGACCAGGAGCCGTTTGATGGCGGATTTGCAGGCGCCGGATTCGGCAAGCTGGCTCGCGTCCCGCAGTTCTACGAGACGGTCAGCAAGGTGCTTGGCACCCACACCACCAAGGCCGGCTTCTACTGGTCCCAGCCCTACAACAGCCAGTCCTCCGGCTGCGATGACGGTTGCGAAGACCAGGGCCAGTTCAACATCGGTTGGCCTGCCAACTATGGAACCGGCAACATCACGGCTGACTTCCTGCTGGGATCGGTTGCCAGCTACGAGCAGCTGAGTGCGGTTCCGCTGGACAACATCAAAATGAACCAGTGGTCGATCTGGGCCCAGGATTCATGGAAAGCAACCCGACAGCTGACTCTGAACCTCGGACTCCGCCTCGATCACGTCGGCCAGTGGTACGGAGAGCCGGCTGGAAACCAGGTGTGGGTCCAGTCCAGCTACACCGAGAACCCTGCCACCAAGAGCGCACCCGCCAACACGGGTCTGCAGTGGAACGCAATCAACAAAGCCGTCCCGCTGTCTGGCTTCAGTTCTCCGTTGTTCTATCCCAACCCGCGTATCGGACTGATCTACGATCTGTTCGGAACCGGCAAGACCGTGCTTCGCGCCGGATTCGGGTCCTATCACTACCAGGATTCGGTCAACGAAGCAACCACCCAGAACGTGGCGGATGGCCCGAAGGGCATCATCAACTACTCGACGCCGCACCCGTTCATGGGCTATACCAACGCGGCCAGTGCCGGAAGTCCTCCGGCCTCCGTGCAGGAGAACTGCTGGCTGTGCGGCAACAGCGTCGGCGGCGACCTGCTGGGCGATAACCGCACACCGAACACGCTGGACTGGAACGTCTCGGTCGATCAGGCAACGAAATGGCAGTCTCTGGTCGAGCTCTCGTATGTGGGCAACCACACCACGGGCGAGGAGTTCAACGGCGGCAACGGAAATATCAACAACCTGAACAACGTGCCCCTTGGAGCTCTCTGGGCAAGCGCCGACCCGCTCACCGGTCAGCCCTGCTCAGCTTCGGCAATCAGCGGCGCAACCGGGTGTACTGTGAACGATTTCCGTCCGATGCACGAGTACACCAACGTCTACCTGCTGACCCACCAGAGCTACGAGAAGTACAACTCGCTGCAGGCTTCGTGGAAGAAGAACGGCGCCAAGCTGAACTTCCAGGCGAACTACACCTTCAGCAAGGTGATGGGTATCTGGGACGGCGACACCTCGAATGGATCCGGCAACGGTTCCACCGTGTGGCCCTTCTCGCTGGCTGCCAACTACGGCCCGCTGGACTACGATCACACCCACATCTTCAACATCTGGTACATCTACAACCTGCCGAGCCCGGTTCACAACCGTCTGCTGGGGATGGCGGTCAACGACTGGAAGCTCTCCGGCTGGAACACCTACCAGGCCGGGGCGGCGATCCAGCCGAACGTGCCGAACATGAACGCCAGCTTCCCGTCGAGCAACACGGGTCTCTTCACCATGCCCAACGGACAGAAGGCGCAGAACATGAACTCCTCCAGCTGGCTGGGCAGCAGCTCGGTGAATAACCTGATGCCGCTCCTGACCTGCAACCCGGGCAAGAACCTGCACTCTGGTCAGCACTTCAACCCGAACTGCTTCGCAGCGCCAAGCACGCTGGGCGTTGAGGGACCGCTTCACATGCCGTACATGCGGTACCCGGGCTACCTGGATAACGATCTCTCGATCTTCAAGAGCTTCCCGACCACGGAAAGCCAGAGGTTCGAGCTTCGCATCCAGGGGCAGAACTTCATCAATCACGCGAACCCGCAGTTCAATCTGGATGGCAATAACGATGACATCCACGTCAGCTTCACGGCGCTTGGCGGCGGGAACACGGCCACCGGAGTCACTGGCAAGCCGTTCCACACGACGGGCCAGCGCCTCATGACCTTCTCCGGGAAGTATTACTTCTAAGAGAGGTCCGTTGGTTGCAAACCAGAAGGGGTGGCGCAAGCCACCCCTTCTTCTTTACCGCCGGTGACCTCCCGCGCAGAGTTAACGCCAGCGGCCATGGCTCTGGTGGCATGAGCCTGTCTCCGCAAGCTATATTTTCGAGGAGCATGTCCTTGTTTCGTTTTCTGCGGCCCGCCGCGCTCTGGGTGATCCTTGCAGGCGCGGCGATCGTTTGGGTCCATGCCGCTCCGGCGCCCAGTCCGATCCGTTTCGAGCTCAAAAAAATCCCATTCACGCTGGAGAATGACGAGACCAGCGCCAAAAATGCTCCGGAGAGCATGGCGGGCGGCGTTGCGGTATTCGACTATAACGGCGACGGCCACCCTGACATCTTCTTCACCAACGGCGCCAATATCGCGACCCTGAAAAAGGACGACCCGAAATACCGCGACCGTCTCTTTCGCAACAATGGCGACGGTACGTTTACCGACGTGACCGAACAGGCGGGTGTGGCGGGCACCGGTTACGACATCGGCGTGGCGATCGGCGATTACGATAACGACGGCTGCCCTGATCTCTTCGTCGCCGGCGTCTATCGCAACACGCTGTACCACAACAACTGCAACGGCACCTTCACCGACGTGACGCAAAAGGCGGGACTCGGCGATTCCAATGATCCGGAACACGGCCCGCTGTGGGCCGAGGCCGGCGTTTGGGTCGACCTGAACAATGACGGTCTGCTGGATCTCTTCGTCGTCGACTACATGCAGTGGACGTACGGCGCCCAGGCTCTCTGCCATTTCGGCGCGGTCGCCGACTACTGCCATCCGCGCTATTACAAGGGCCAGCCGAACCGGCTCTACCTCAACAACGGCGATGGCACCTTCCGCGACGTGTCGAAGGAGTGGGGCCTGCGCGATCACGTCGGCAAAGGTATGGGCGCTGTTCTGGCGGACTACGATCAGGACGGCCACCAGGACGTTTTTGTCACAAATGACGCTGAGTACAACTTTCTCTTCCACAACCTTGGCAACAAATTTGAGGAGGTGGCTTTCGATGCGGGCGTCGCGCTGCCCGAGGAGGGCCAGTTCATCTCCGGCATGGGCATCGATTTCCGCGACTTCAATAACGATGGGCTGCCCGACCTCGCCTTCGTCGCGTTGAACAATCAGACCTTCCCGCTTTTCGTGGACACCGGCAAGGGCGAATTTCGCGAGGTGACGACCCAGAGCGGCATGCGCGACCTGAGCATGAAGATGTCCGGCTTCGGCCCTGCCCTCTACGACTTCGACAACGACGGCTGGAAGGACCTGTTCGTCACCCGCGGCCACGTTGAATCGCAGCCTCTACCCGGCACCGGCATCGCGCAGTACAACACGGTCTTTCGCAATCTGGGCGCGAACGGCGGCTGGGCGAAGATTGGTGATCCTGGCGCGGCTCAGCACCCGATGTGGCAGGCGCTGACCGAAGAGGCCGGTTTGGACGCCGCTCCGAAAGCACGCCACCGCGGCTGCGCCATGGGGGATCTCGACGGCGATGGCCGCGTGGATGTTGTCGTCACCGCGCTTTCGGCTCCAGCGGAGATCTGGATGAACCGCAGCGAGCACGCGGGCCACTGGCTCGATGTCCTGCTCCGGGGTACGCGCAGCAATCGCGATGGCATCGGTGCGCGCATCAAGGTGGTGAGCCCAACGGTGGGCGCGCAGTACAACCACATGACGTCGAGCGTCTGCTATGCCTCATCCAGCGATGGGCCGGTGCACTTCGGACTCGGCCCCGATGCGAAGGCTGACACCGTCGAGATTCACTGGCCCTCGGGCGCCGTGCAGACGCTGCACGACGTGAAGGGGGACCAGGTGCTGAAAGTCACCGAAGCAGCCCCGCCTCCGAGCGATCCCGGCAAGCGCTGACGCTATTTGCCAGGGCCCTGCTGTTGCTGCTCGGCGGTGATTTTGTCGACGATGGCGCGCTCGCGCTTGCCGTCTTCCGGCCGGTGCAGGCGGTAATAGAGCGTCGCCAGCTCCACATGTGGCTCCAGCCATTTCGGATCGTCCGCGGTAAGCTTCTCCAGCACCTGGACCGCATCCTGATATTGCCCGGAAGTGCTGAGCCACATCGCCGTCTCGTAGCGGGCGAGGGTCGATTTCGGATTCAGGGCCAGCGCTTTCTGCAGGTATGTCTTCGATTCGTCCATGTTGCGCTGGTTGTAAAGAATGGCGCCCAGATAGAGGTTGGCTTCAAAATCGTTTGGGTTCTGCTGGAGCGCCTGGCGGAAGGCGGGCTCGGCGGCTTTGGGATCGCCGTCCTTGTCGCGAGCGGTGCCCGCGAGGGTGCACACGCCGGGGAGGTTGGGATTGAGGTTCATGGCACGATCCAGATCGCGACGCGCGCCGCCAAAGTCATTCAGGTCGAGCAGCGTGGAGCCGGCGATCATCCACGATTCTGCGTTGTTGCTCATCTGCGCGGATTTCTCCATGTGGGTTGCGCCGTCGCGGTTGCGGCCGTTTGCGATCAGGGCTTCGCCCAGCACGTACTCAAAATCGGAGTTGCCGGCATTAGCGGCTGCGAGCGGCAGCAGCATCGCCACAGCGTCCGCGGCCCGGCCGGTGCGGGCCTCCGCATCGCCGAGCAGAATCGCTGTCCGGACGTCGCGCGGGTCGGCGCGGTGCGCGGCCTCGAACTGCGGCAGAGCGTCCTGCAAGTCGCCCTTGCGCGTATAGGCCAGGCCGAGGTCGAGGTGAACTCCGGGCTGTTGCGGATCGAGTTTCAGCGCCGCCTCGTACTCCGCAATGGCGGCTTCCACCTGGCCGGTGTGCGCCAGAGCCGCGCCCAGGTTGGCATGAGCGACAAAGGTATCCGGGCGGGCGGTGAGATAGCGGCGATAATCGCGGATGGCCGCGTTGAGGTCGCCCTTCTGCTGCTCTTCCATGGCGCGGTTCAGCAGCTGGTCAGGCGTAGTGTTCTGGCCGCACGCCAGCCCCGCGAAAGCAAAAACCAAAGTAAGCAGGAGGGGCCGCATCGGCCTTCAGGATAGCGTAATTGCGAGATAATAGTGAGTTAGCGCGGGGCAAGGCCATGACACGGAAGTCATTCTTCTTATCCACCTTATTCGTCCTCATCCTCTCCGCAGCCATTGCTTCAGGACAGCAGCCGGTCATCCCGGCCAATGGCGGCGGCAGCACCATCACGCGGCCAGGCTCGATCGCCGACGAAGGCTTCGGCACGTTCATGTCGAATCTGAATCCCGGCGCGACGGCCGGCGGACTCTCCGGCAAGGTGGTGCTCCAGGGCCATCCATTGCTGTGGGAGCCGATCACGGTGGTCCTCTCCTGCGCGCCGGACAAAGCCGCCATGACGATCGATACCGATGCCAACGGCGACTACGTGATCAACCACGCCAATTTGCCGAAGGTCTACTCGACGGAGAACGATGCGCTCAACGTTCAGCTGAGCCAGCACTATGAGGGCTGCAGGCTGCAGGTTCCGCTGGCGGGGTACCGCTCCAGCACGCTCACCATCACCGGCAAAAATCTGCGTGACAAGCCGGTGCTCGACAACCTCGTGCTAACCATGGACGAGCACGCGCCCGGCACGGCGTTCAGCAGCGTCGGCGAGGAGTCCTCGGCGGAGGCGGCCAAGCTCTTCGACAAGGCCCACACCGAGTGGCTGCACCGCAATTTCGACGGAGCGCAGAGCGATCTGCAGCAGGCGGTGAAGACGAACCCGCAGTTTGCGCAGGCCTGGTACCTGCTCGGAAGGCTGCAGATGCGAACCAGCGTGGCGGACGCCGTTGCGTCGCTGGAAAAGGCGGCGGAACTCGATCCGAAATTCGAGCCGCCCTGCCTGTATCTGGGCGCGATTGCCATGGAAAAACGCGACTGGCCGACCGCGGCGAAATGGGCGGACCGCGCTCTTGCCCTGGATCCGGCGGGCTCGCCTTTGCTCTGGTATGTGAGCGCGCAGGCCGATTACCACTTGGGCAAGAACGAGGCGGCGCGTGCCGCCGCGCAGCGCGCTCTGGACCTCGATCCGGAGCACACCGTGCCGAATGCCGAGGAACTCCTGGCCCTGACGCTGATCGCGAAGCACGACTACCCGGGTGCACTGGAGCACCTGAGAAACAGCCTGAATTACATTGTCTCGGGGCCCGGGGCCGATCTGATTAAACGGCAGATCGCCTTTGTTGAACAACAGAGCGCGGCCCAGAACAAATAGCCTCCGAAGACTCGAAGAAAGACCGGCTGCGCGCCGGTTTTCTTTTTCCAGGGACCCGAAACGGTCGCCGCGGGCTGCTAATCTGGAGGCTGCCCACTCCAATCCCTCGTCTCGCTTCACGGCTTTCCAGAGGCGTTCTTTTTGAGTTCTGATGCTGGCGCCGGCAGCGGCAAGCCGCCGGGGGAGACGATTGCGCGCACCGAAGGCCGATGGCAGAACTGCGTTATGACGAGGCGAACTGGACGCCCAGCCACAATCCCTGGCTGGTGGCGCTCACGGTCACGCTCGCGACCTTCATGGAGGTGCTCGACACCTCGATTGCCAACGTAGCCCTGCCGCATATGGCCGGCTCGCTGGGCGCCAGCGAGGAAGAGGCGACCTGGGTGCTGACCAGCTACCTGGTCTCGAGCGCGGTGATCCTGCCGATTTCCGGATGGCTCATGGCGCGCATGGGGCGCAAGCGCTTCTACATGACCTGCGTGATGCTCTTCACGATCTGTTCCATGCTGTGCGGACTTGCTCCCTCGCTTCCCCTGCTGGTTTTCTTCCGCGTCCTGCAGGGTATCGGCGGCGGCGGGCTCGCGCCCAGCGAACAGGCCATCCTCGCCGACACCTTTCCCGTCAGCAAGCGCGGCCAGGCCTTCGCACTGTACGGGATGGCGGTGGTCGTCGCGCCCGCCATCGGGCCCACGCTCGGCGGCTGGATCACCGACAATTTCAACTGGCACTGGATCTTCTTCATCAATCTTCCGGTCGGCGTCCTGTCGCTGATCCTGACGCAACGCATGGTCGAGGATCCGCCGTACCTGAAGGAAGAAGAAGTCCGCTCCGCGCGCGCCCGTGTGGACTTCCTCGGCCTCGGCCTGATCTCCATCGGCGTCGGGTGCCTCGAGTTCGTGCTCGACAAGGGGCAGGAGAAAGACTGGTTCGGCGATCCGCACATCCGTCTCTTCGCCGTCCTCGCCGCGTGCACGCTCACAGCCTTCATTTGGTGGGAGTGGCGGCACGAAGACCCCATCGTCGATATCCGGCTGCTGAAGAATCGCAATTTCGGCACCGCCGTGTTCCTGCAATTTGTGCTGGGCATGGTTCTTTTTGGAACCACGGTGCTCATCCCGCAGTTTCTGCAGGTGCTGCTGGGCTATACGGCGGAGCGCGCCGGCATGGTGCTGTCGCCAGGCGCGCTGGTTCTCATGCTGACCATGCCTATCGCCGGCCGCATCGTCGGAACCAACAAATTCGATCCGCGCATGCTGGTCGCCATCGGATACGCGATCACCGCGGCCGGCCTTTATAACCTGACGCGCCTCGACCTCGGCGTTTCCTTCGGGCAGATCACGCTCTGGCGCTGCTATCAGGTCATGGGGCTGTCGTTCGTCTTTATCCCCATCAGCACGCTGAACTACCTTGGCGTTCCGCGCACCAAGAACAACCAGATTTCCAGCTTCTCCAATTTCGCCCGCAACATCGGCGGCTCGATGGGGACGGCCCTGCTGACCACCTTCCTGCAGCGTACGCAGCAGACCCACATCTCCGCCCTGGGAGCCCACGTGATCCCCGGCTCGCCGCAGTACACGGGGTTTGTGGACGCCACGAAGGCCGCCCTGATGCAGCTGGGCCAGAGCGCCAGCGCGGCGACGCAGATCGCCATCGGCGACGTATGGCAGATGCTGAACCGCCAGGCGACCATGCTGAGTTATCAGAATGCCTTCTGGGGACTCAGCCTGATCATCGTCTGCCTCATCCCGCTTCCGTTCATCATGCGCCGGCCGCCGCGGAACCGCCCCGCCGGAGAACCAATCGCGGGACACTAGGCTGATTTGGCTTTCCCGCATATCCTGTGAGCAGCAATGGACTTCGAAAATCTCCGGACATTTCTGGAAGTGAGCCGCCTGAAAAGCTTCTCGCGGGCTGCCCAGAAGCTGCTCCGCACGCAACCCGCGGTCTCCGCGCAGATTCGCTCGCTGGAGCAGGAGGTCGGAGCGCGCCTCTTCGACCGCGACGGCGGCAAGGTGACCTTCACCGCGGCGGGCCGGCTCTTCGAGCCCTTTGCCGAATACTGCGTGGAGCGCCAGAGGCACATTCTGCTGGCGATTGCCGAGCAGGAGCGCGCGCCGCGCGGCGAGCTCTCCATCAGCGCCAACGAGGCGACGCATCTGTACGTGCTGCCGAAAGTGGTCGCGGATTTCCGCAAGCAATATCCGCGCGTGATGCTGAACGTGATCCGCGCCGACCGCCTGCGCACCCTGGAGAACGTCGCCAATCGCGAGGTGGAGTTCGGCGTTGTCTCGCTGCCGGTGCGTGACGCGCGTTTGACCATCGAGCCGATCCACTGCGACGAACTGGCGCTGGTGACGCCGCCGGGGCATGCGCTGGCAGGGCGAACCTCGGCGCGGCTGGAGGAAATTGCAAAATACGCGCTGCTGCTGCCCACGCACGGACGGCGCCGCGAGCAGCTCGACGAGCTCTTCCGGGTCAACGAACTGACGCCGCGCGTGGCCATGGAAGTGGAATCCAGCGAGATGCTCAAGCGCTACATCGGCGCCGGACTGGGCATCGGATTCCTGCCGCGCACCAACGTCGCGGAAGAGGAGCGTACCGCGGCGCTGCATGTGCTCTCCATCGAGGGCGTGCGTCTCGCGCGCGATCTGGCGCTGGTTTTCCGCACGGATCGGCAGCTTTCGCGCGCTGCGCTCGAATTTCTGGAGATTGCCACGCGACCTTTCCGCAAGCGCTTTCCCGAAGCAAAAAGGGAACAGGAGCCGCGGGCCCGCAGTGCCGTATGATGAATAGGGCGTAAATTCGCAAATTCGATATACCAGCGGCATTCCGGCTGTGTTACGTTGCATCGGAGTGAGTTTCCGGCGAAGGCGATCGAGCGTCTGAAGCCACGCGTCAGCAGGCAGATTCGTTCTGGAGGAACTGAGAATTGGGAAAAAGCATGGTCCCGAGGCGGCTATTTTTTACCAAGGGCGTCGGGAAGCACAAAGAGCGGCTGACGTCATTTGAGCTGGCGCTGCGGGACGCCGGCATTGCAGCGCAGAATCTGGTGCGCGTCTCTTCCATCTTTCCACCCAACGCCAAGCTGATTGGCCGCAAAGAGGGGCTGAAATATCTGAGCCCCGGCGAGGTGGTGTTTGCGGTGGTGGCCGAGAATTCCACGCGTGAGCCGCACCGGCTGGTCGCGTCCAGCATCGGCGTCGCCATCCCCGCGGACCGCAATACATACGGCTATCTCAGCGAACATCACAGCTTTGGCGAGACCGAAGACCAGGCAGGCGAGTACGCCGAAGAACTGGCCGCCGAGATGCTGGCGACAACGCTGGACGTGGACTTCGATCCGGACAAGAGCTGGGACGAGAAGAAGGAAATCTATCGCATCTCGAACAAGATCGTACGTACGGCCAACGTGACCCAGTCGGCCATTGGCGACAAGCGCGGCCTGTGGACGACCACGATTGCGGCGGCGATTCTGATTTTCGAGTAGCGAGGGGCTTGAAGCGGCGGGCGTGGGCCACACGGCCTGCGCCTTTTGCTTGTTCAGCGGCAACGTAACTGCGATGATTACAAATATGGCGAGCAATGCGAAATTCCGCCTCGGCCTCATCCAGATGAGCTGCGGCCCCGATCCGGATGCCAATCTGGAGAAGGCGGCGGAGCGCGTGCGTGAGGCAGCGCGCCAGGGCGCGGAGGTTGTTTGCCTGCCGGAGCTGTTTCGGGCGCAGTATTTCTGCCAGCGCGAAGACATCCGCCTCTTCGATCTGGCCGAGCCGATTCCTGGGCCGAGCACCGACCGGCTGGGGGCGGTCGCGCGGGAGGAGAAGGTCGTCGTCATCGCATCGCTCTTTGAACGCCGCGCGCCGGGGCTCTACCACAATACCGCGGCGATCCTCGAGACGGACGGCCGCATCGCGGGACTTTACCGGAAAATGCACATCCCCGACGATCCGCTGTACTACGAAAAGTATTACTTCGCGCCCGGGGATCTCGGATTTCGCGCGTTCGACACCACCGCCGGCAAGATCGGCACGCTGGTTTGCTGGGACCAGTGGTATCCGG
>DATGJK010000099.1:0-3686 GCA_035295245.1 Acidobacteriaceae bacterium | reverse complement strand
GTTCGCGCCTGGTTGCCGGAAGATGATCCCGAAAACGGCGCGCGTGCCGTCCATGTAGCCCGCGGTGCGAATGTTTTGCGTCGAATCGTAGACACCCGCTACATCCCGCAGCCGCACCGCCTCGCCGTTGTGATAACCGATGACCAGCGGCGCGTAATTCTTTGCCTCTGAGATCTGGTCGTTGGTGATGATGTCCGCCCGAACGTATCCATTCGACAACTGGCCGCGAGGCTCATGCGAGTTCTGTGCGCTCAACACCGATTGCACGTTGCCGAGGGTCATTCCGAAGCTCTCCAGCTTCGTCGGATCGACCTCGACGCGCACTGAAGGTGTTGCGCCTCCTCCGACGAACACCTGCCCAACGCCATCGATCTGCGAGAGCTTCTGCTCCAGAATGGTCGATGCCAGGTCGTAGACCTTCGTCACGTCGTACTTGTTCGACGTGAGCCCAAGGATCATGATCGGTGCGTCGGAGGGATTGACCTTGCGGTAGCGCGGATTCTGCGGCAGGTTTGCGGGAAGATACGTCCGCGCCGCGTTGATGGCTGCCTGCACGTCGTGTGCCGCGCCGTCGATGTTCCGGCTCAGATCGAACTGCATCGTAATGTTCGTTCCGCCCAGCGAACTCGACGACGTCATTTCCGTGATGCCGGCAATGTGCCCCAGTTGCCGCTCCAGGGGCGTCGCTACTGACGCCGCCATGATGTCCGCACTGGCGCCCGGCAGACTGGCAGAGACGCTGATCGTCGGATAATCCACCTGCGGGAGAGGAGACACCGGAAGCACCATGAAGGCGATCGCGCCAGCAATCGCCACCGCAATGGTGAGCAGCGTGGTTCCGACCGGACGCCGGATGAATGCCCACGAGAAGCTCACAGGCTCGTCTCCTCAGGTCGCGGCATGGAGGTTCCCGCGTGTTCAGCCGCCTGAACGGAAGGCCGCCTGCCGGTTAGCTTTTGCCCGATGCGATCGAAGAAGATGTAGATAACCGGCGTCGTGTACAGCGTCAGGATCTGGCTCAGCAGCAACCCGCCAACCATGCAGATGCCCAGCGGACGGCGCAGTTCCGATCCCAGTCCCGTGCCCAGCGCCAACGGCAGCCCCCCCAGCAGCGCCGCCATGGTAGTCATCATGATCGGCCGGAAGCGCAGCATGCTGGCTTCGAAGATGGCCTCCGTAGAGTCTTTGCCGTGTTCGCGCTCCGCCTCCAGCGCGAAGTCCACGATCATAATGCCGTTCTTCTTCACGATGCCGATCAGCAAAATGATGCCGATAATCCCGACCACGCTCAGGTCCTGGCGAAACAGCATCAGCGAGAGCAGCGCGCCCACTCCCGCGGACGGCAGCGTCGAGAGAATGGTCACCGGATGGATGAAGCTCTCGTACAGCACGCCCAGGACGATGTACACAGTCACCAGCGCTGCGATAATCAGCCAGGCCTCGTTGGAGAGCGAATTCTTAAAGGATGAGGCCGTCCCCTGGAAGCCCGCCTGCAAGCTGGCCGGGAACTGCAGCCGGTCAGCGACCTTGTCGATGTCCGATATCGCCGTCCCCAAAGATGCGTGTGGCCCAAGGTTGAAGGACACCGTCACTGCCGGGAACTGTCCCTGGTGATTGATCGACAACGCTTCCGTCGTGATGGACTGATGCGTAAAGGCACTCAGCGGGATCGCGTTGGCGCCCACGGATGCGGTTGTCGTGTTTGGCGTCGTTCCCGCTGTGGTCCCACTTGCAAGCGACGACGCTCCCTGTGCGCTGCTGATGCCGCCGACAACACGCGACGGAGCTGCCATCACCGCAGCGGACGGCGTGTACCGAATCGACGTGGTGAGCGCATTCGATCCCGCGGAGGCCGAGGCTGACGACGAAAACGACGTGACCGCGCCCGCACCGGCCACTCCATTCGAAGCGCCACCCTGAATGTACAGATCGCCCAGGTTCGCTGGGTCCTGCGCCCATTTCGGATCCGTTTCCAGCACGACGTGGTACTGGTTCAGCTGCGTGTAGAGTGTGTTGATCAGCCGCTGACCGTACGCGTCATAGAGCGTGTTGTCGACAGTGGTCGGAGAAATTCCCAGCCGCGACGCCGTTACACGGTCGATGATCAGCGACACGGCCCGCCCGCCGGTTTGCTGATCGGTCGCCACGTCTTCCAGTTCCGGCAGCTTCTTCAGCTCCGTTACAAATTTGTTCGTCCACTCGTTCAGCTCGTCTGCGTTCGGATCTTCCAGCGTGTACTGGTACTGCGTCCGGCTCACCCGGTCGTCGACGGTGATGTCCTGCACCGGCTGCATGTACAGGTGAATTCCCTCCACGTCCTGCAGCTTGTTCTGCAGCCTGCGGATCACATCCGACGCGGTAATCCCGCTCGGCTCGCGCTCCGTCAGCGCCTTGAGATTGATATTGATGCGACCGCTGTTCAGAGTCGTGTTGACGCCGTCCGCGCCGATGAAAGACGAAACGCTGTCCACAGCGGGATCCTGCAGGATGACCCTGGCGAGTTGCTGCTGCTTTTGCGCCATCCCGGCGAACGAGATCGCCTGCGGCGCCTGCGAAATGCCCTGGATCACGCCCGTGTCCTGCACCGGGAAGAAGCCCTTGGGAATAACGATGTACAGAAAAACGGTGAGGATCAGTGTCGCCAGCGCAATCAGCAAGGTAAGGGTCTGGAAACGCAGAACCACCCGCAACGTGCGCCCGTAAAACGCGATCATGCTGTTGAAAACATGCTCTGACCAGCGGTATAAACGCGTCTGCTGCGCCTCCGGCTCGTGCCGCAGGATGCGCGAGCACATCATCGGTGTCAGCGTCAGCGACACCACAGCTGAGATCACGATGGTGACTGCCAGGGTTACTGCAAATTCGCGGAAGAGACGCCCCACGACATCGCCCATAAACAGCAACGGGATCAGCACAGCAATCAGCGAAACCGTCAGCGAAACGATCGTGAACCCGATCTGCCCCGCGCCGGTCAGCGCCGCCTGCAGCGGCGACATTCCTTCTTCCAGATAGCGGGAGATGTTCTCGATCATCACGATGGCGTCATCCACCACGAATCCGGTGGAAATCGTCAGGGCCATCAGCGACAGGTTGTCGAGGCTGTAGCCCAGCGCGTACATCACCCCGAATGTCCCAACCAGCGAGAGGGGCACAGCGACGCTGGGAATGATCGTGGCATACAGGCTGCGCAAAAAGAGAAAGATCACCAGCACGACCAGCCCGATGGTCAACATCAGTTCAAACTCAACGTCATTGACCGACGCCTGAATGCTGGTCGTCATGTCCGTCAGCGTTCGAACATGAATCGACGCCGGCAGATCCGCCTCGAGCTGCGGCAGAATCTTCTGGATACTCTTGACGACCGTAATCGTGTTCGCGCCGGGCTGCCGCTGGATATTGAGAATGATCGCCGGCGTCTCATTCACCCACGCCGCCTGCTGGGTGTTCTCCACGCCATTGATGACATTGGCGACGTCCTTCACGAAAATGGGCGCGCCGTTCCGATACGCGACCACCACCTCCTTGTAGTCGTTGGCGTCGGTGATCTGATCGTTGGAGTCGATCTGATAATCCTGCCGCGGCCCGTCGAAATTGCCCTTCGCCGCGTTGACGCTGGCGCTACCAGCGCCGTACGCAGATCCTCCATGTTCAGGCCGAAGGCCGACAGCTTCACCGGATTCGCCTGG
>DATGJK010000098.1:0-3251 GCA_035295245.1 Acidobacteriaceae bacterium | reverse complement strand
TGAAAGATGGCGCGGTGGTCAAGGCGGGTGGCGTCGACCTGCTCGACCGCATGAAAGAGGGCACCACCCAGCCGGAGAAGCTCGTCAACATCCGCAACATCTCCGCGCTGCGCGGCATCCGCGAAACGGATCAGGGACTGGAGATCGGCCCGCTGACCACGCTGGTTGAAATCAGCGAGCACCCTGTGATTCGGGAGAAGTACCAGGTTCTCGCCGACGCCTGCGGCAGTGCGGCCACGCCGCACATCCGCAACATGGCCACAGTCGGTGGCAATTTGCTGCAGCACGTGCAGTGCTGGTATTACCGCTCGGCGGAGTTCCAGTGCATCCGCAAAGGCAAAGACCTCTGCTTCGCCTTCGACGGCCTGAACCAGTATCACGCCATCATGGACTACACCACTTGCCCATCGGTCGCGCCCTCCTCCGCGGCCGTGGCTCTGCTCGCGCTGAACGGCAGCGTCGAACTGCACTCCGCCAAAAGCGGCAAGCGCACTGTCGGAATCAGGGAGTTCTACGTCGTCCCCGACGCGAATCCGACGAAGTTCACCGTCATCGAGCCGGATGAGCTGCTGACCGCCATCGTGGTTCCCAAACCCGCCGCCGGCACGCGCTCCGCCTATCAGAAATATGGTGAGAAGGAGAGCTTCGACTGGGCCATCGCCGACGCCGGGGTTGTCCTTGAGATGGATGGCGACACCTGCCGCCGCGCGGTCATCACCATGGGTGCAGCCTCGCCCGTCGTTCGCCGCGCCACCAGCGCGGAGGCAGCGCTCGCCGGCAAGCCCATCACCGAAGAGACCGCCCGCCAGGCCGGACGCCTCTCCGTCGAAGGCGGCAAACCGCTTTCCATGAACAGCTACAAACTCGATCTCTTTCCCGTCGCCGTCTACCGCACGATTCTGCTGGCGGCCGGGAAGCGCGATCGCGATACCAGCGCGGCAGGTTGAGGCCGGCACGGAGGTGAAACCATGAACGATACGAAGAATAATCCGCAAACCTGCCAGTGCCTGCGCACGAAGAATCCCTACGGCTTCACGCCGCAAAACGCAGAGGAATGGCTGCCGGCATTCCACACCAGTTCGTCCTACTGGTGTCTTCGCACCATGGGTCCTGCGGGACCGGACGAACACTACGTCCACCTCTCCCGCTGCACTCCTGGCCGCACCTGCTACGAGAAGCCCGAAGAGTAGTCCGCGACCGCTATGCAAGCGAAGACCATCGCGCTCATCACTCTGGCATCGCTGACCGGCCTCGTCGGCGCGACCAGC
This sequence comes from Acidobacteriaceae bacterium, assembly GCA_035295245.1. Taxonomy (GTDB): domain Bacteria; phylum Acidobacteriota; class Terriglobia; order Terriglobales; family Acidobacteriaceae; genus Palsa-343. The sequence continues at coordinate 1,983 of DATGJK010000098.1, read as the reverse complement.
CATGCGCAGGCGCCGGCCGAGAAGTCCCCTTACCCCTCCCCGGCTCCTCTCGATCAGTACCTGATGCCGGACAGAGATGCCGAAATCGCGCTGGCGCGCACTGCGGCTCCGGCGTCGGTCTCAGGCGGAGCCGAAGTGATGGTGCTGGGGCGCAACGGATATACGACCGCCGTGAAGGGCAGCAATGGCTTTGTCTGCCTTGTCGAACGAGGCTTTGCCGCCGGCACGGATTTTTCGGAGTTCTGGAATCCTCAGAACCGATCCCCCAACTGCGTGAACGCGGCGGCCGCGCGGACCTATCTGCCGGCCGTGCTGATGAAAGCCAAACTCGCCATGGCGGGTAAATCGAAAGCCGAGATCGCGGAGGCGATCCGGTCAGCCGTGGACAGCCATCAGCTGCCGGAGCCAGAGCCCGGCGCGATGTCCTACATGCTCTCAAAGCAGCAGTACCTCAACGACGCGGCGAAGAACTGGCGTCCGCACCTCATGTGGTTCGTCCCCGGCGACGTGTCGAATAGCTGGGGAGCCGGTCTGCCTGGCTCGCCCATTCTGGCAGACAAGGACCTCGAGGACCGGATGACCATCTTCATGGTTCCGGTGGGCCACTGGTCCGACGGCACGCCTGCTCCCTGAACCACCGTTGATCCTGGGGCGTTTGCGCGCCGGCGGCGGGGTCCGTCCCGCTCTGCGGTCACGCTTTCTTGACAGTCGTATGTCTCATTTCAAATAATTGCCGCCAATACTAAGAGGTCAGACCTCCTTCCCCAACTCAAGGTCTGATCCGCCGCAAAATTTCTGGAGGAACACCGTATGACGCAGGAAATCCGGCGGGCTCCCTTCTGTTGGCAAGCGCTTCTCTGGCTGGCTGTTGCAGTCGGCCTGATTCTTCCCCATGCATCCGCGCAGCTGGCGGGAACCGGCACCATCCAGGGAACGGTGAGCGATCAGTCCGGCGCCGTCATCCCCAATGCCCAGGTCACACTGACCGACCAGTCGACCGGAGTGAAGCACCAAACCGACACCAGCGGCGGCGGTGTTTTCAGCTTCCCCAACCTGGTCGTCGGCACCTACAACCTCTCCGTGAATGCTTCCGGATTCAAGATGTACACCCGGTCCGGCATCGTGCTTGAGGTGGGCAGCAACATCGGCATCAACGTCAGCATGACCGTCGGCTCCGCGAGCCAGGAGGTTCGCGTCCAGGCCAATGGTCTCGCCCTGCAGACGCAGGACACCTCATTCAAGCAGACCATCGACCAGCGGGAAATGAACGAGCTGCCGCTCAATGGACGCCAGATGACCGACCTCATCCAGTTGGCGGGCGGAGCGACCTACGCCCCCGGCAACGACATGACCGGCAGCAAGAACTTCTTCAGCTCCAAGTCGATCTCCATCGCCGGCGGCCAGGGCAATCAGACGGATTACCGGCTCGACGGCGCTGACAACAACGACTACATGACGAACGTCAACCTGCCGTTCCCCTTTCCCGACGCCGTGAATCAGTTCAGCGTCGAGAGCACGGCGATGGGCGCACAGAGCGGACTTCACCCCGGCGGCGAGGTCAACGTGGTCACCAACTCGGGCACCAACCAGTTCCACGGTGATGCCTTCGAATTCATCCGCAACAACTTGGTCAACGCAACGAACTTCTTCTCCACCAAAAAGGATCAGCTGCACCAGAATCAGTTCGGCGGCACCCTTGGCGGCCCGATCAGGCGGGACAAGCTCTTCTTCTTCGCCGGGTACCAGAGGACCATCGTTCACCAGGTCGTCTCTGCGTCCACGGCCTTTGTCCCGAGCAACGCCAACCTGTCCGGTGATTTCTCAGCCACCGATTCCACTCCCCTCTACAATCCGATCACCGGAGCGGTGCTGGTCGGCAATCATATCGACCCGTCGACCTTCAGTCCTGTCTCTCTCGCGCTTGAAAAGTTCCTGCCGAAAACCACCGATCCGGCCGGAAAGGTCTTCTACGCTCCTCCCGGC
>DATGJK010000097.1:0-6903 GCA_035295245.1 Acidobacteriaceae bacterium | reverse complement strand
CCCCCTTTCTGCTGTGATGGCTCATTCGAGCCGATTCCATCTGCCTGCGCTCGTGGTACCGGCTTCCTCTCTTATTATATCGCAGTGCGATATATGTCCCCAACGTGAATGATGGTCACAAATTGAAGAGCTTGCAACCGTCATTCTTGGAAATCCGTGCACACCCGCGCGCTTCCCAACGCCCCGGGCCGCCCTCTATTCTGAGCCGAGGAGGAGCATTGTGAATATCAGCGGCAACACGATCCTGATCACCGGCGGCACCAGCGGCATTGGACGCGCGCTGGCCGAGGCGTTTCACAAACAGGGCAATCAGGTCATCGTCACCGGACGCAGGAGGAACCTCCTCGAGCAGGTGACCGCTGCGAATCCTGGGATGAAAGCCGCCGTTCTTGACGTGCAGGACAGCAACGCCCTGGCCCGCTTTGCCGAAAGCGCGCCTCGGGATTATCCGGGGCTGAACGTCCTCATCAACAACGCCGGCATCATGGTGCCCGAGAATCTGCATCAGCCGGACGATTCGACCATCGCCTCCACCATCGAGACCAATCTGCTTGCCCCCATCCGTCTGACCCTCGCTCTCCTCCCCGCTCTGCAGAAGCAGCCCCGCGCGGCCGTCATCAACGTCTCCTCCGGCCTCGCCTTTGTCCCCATGGCGATCACCCCGACCTACTGTGCGACCAAGGCGGCGATCCACTCCTGGACGCAGTCGCTGCGTCACCAGTTGAAGGCAGCCCCCGTTCAGGTCGTGGAACTGATCCCGCCCTACGTGCAGACCGACCTGATGGGCGAGCACCAGAGGACGGATCCCCGCGCCATGCCGCTGCGCGACTTTATCGATGAGGTCATGGAAATCCTCCGCACCCAGCCGGACGCCCAGGAGATCTGCGTCAAGCGGGTGTATCCGCTGCGCTTTGCCGCCGAACAGGGCAGTTACGATCAGGTCTTCGCCGGGTTGAATGGCGACGCGGCCCGGCCGCGATCAAGCCACTAGCCTGCGCCGCGGTCCAGGCAGTCCGGCCGAAGCATCCCCAAACACGTTCGTGTGATTCCGGTCACAGCAGCCTTTCAGGCCGCTCTGCAGAATGTGAATACCCGGGGACAATGGGCCCCGGGCAACTATGTCGGTTGAAACCACTGATCTCAATGCGGAACTGGATCGCCTGGCGTCCACTGTCTCGATGCCGGGTGGAACACTTCTCTTTCGCTGCGGCGACCCGGTCTCCGGTGTCTTTGTCATTCACCGCGGCGCCGTGACCCTCTTTGTCGACACCCCTTCCAAAAGCCCGTGGCTCGCCAAAACACTCGGTCCCGGCGAGATCGCCGGCCTCCCCGCCGCGTTGACCGGCATCTACAGCCTCTCCGCCAGGGTCACGGAGGACGCCGAGCTTGGCTTCATCCCCGCCAACCAGGTTTCCGCGCTGCTGGAGCGCTCGCCCCATCTCTGCCTCATCGCCGCACGCGCCATGAGCGACGAAATTTCCCGGATGCGCTCAGGCCTTCGGGAATCTTTGCCGACGCACTGAGCCTCGACCCGGTAAGCCCTCCCCCTCATCCCACCTCGATGAGCCCCGGCAGCACCTGACCCGCATTCCCCAAAACAATATCCGTGAAGGCATGCGCGTTCATCGGCTCCTCCGGTCCGATGTAAATCTTCCGCACGTGCGGACCCGCCCAGCGCACGAAATTCGCAGCGGGATACACAGCTCCCGACGTGCCCACCACCAGCATCACCGTGGCGCGGCCAATCTCGCGCTGGATGCGATCCATTTCCAGCGGAATCTCGCCGAACCAGACAATGTGCGGACGAATACGCCCGCCGCAGGCACAGCGGGCCAGGCTCTCTGCCGATTCATAGAGCGACTCGTCGCGAAACGGCTCCTTGCCGCAGCTCCAGGCGCCCATGCCCGGCGCGACCTGGCTGAACTCGCAACGGGAGACAAACAATTCCCCGTGCATGTGGACCACCCGCTTCGATCCCGCCTTCTCGTGCAGATCGTCCACGTTCTGCCTCACCAGAAAAAACCGGTCGCCCAGCTTCGTCTCTAGATCGGCCAGCGTACGGTGGGCCGCATTCGGCTCGGCCTTGCGCGCATCGCGGCGACGCTGGCTGTAAAAGCGCCACACACGTTCCGCATCTTCCGCCCAGGCCTCCGGCGTGGCCACATCCTCCACGCGATAGCCCTCCCAGAGCCCGCCCTGATCGCGAAACGTTTTCAGCCCGCTCTCAGCGCTCACACCCGCTCCGGTGAGCACGAACACGCGCTCTTCCGGACTGATACGGATCCGGTCGCCCGCTCTCCTCATGTTTCCTATTGTGGCCTGGGAACGTGGTGAACGCGCGGCTTGCCCCAGTTGAAGTAGCGGCCAAGAATGCCCTTGACGATCAGGTGATCGGTCGACGCAGTCGCGCCCCAGCCCGCGCCGAAGTTGATCTCCCATTTGGGTGAGACGAACAGGTTCACTACGGGAAAGATCTGGTGCTGCTGATTGTGCGCGTTGACGAAGCGGCCGAATTCTCCAAAGTAGCCGTAATATTCAATGCCAAAGTTGTACCGCTTGCTCGGCTGATACGTGACGGTAGCGGCCGGGCCGAACGTGACCCCGTGCGGGCTCACGTTGCGGTAATAGTCCTGCACGACAGAGGTCGGTGTGCCCGGCGGCAGCGATGTGGGATGAACGTTCCAGACCATGCTGTCGTTGAAAGACCAGTACCACTTCCCCAGCGTCTGGTCCACGATCGGCATAATTTGCCAGGACCACGACGGGTTCGCGTAGGCCGCCCGCGCATAGCCGAATTCGTTCGTGAGGCTCACTCCCACAGGCCAGTGCCAGCTCGGCGGAATCCGCACCCGCGGGCGGATGTGATCGCCAACCCACTGCACGCCCGTTCCGTTATGCTCCTCGGTGAAAATGTAGAACCCGATTTCCGACCAGTCGTTGATGCCCTGCGTCAGCTCCACCGTCTCGTGTTCCTGCCCCTGCGTCGGCATCAGGCCAAACTCTTTCGTCGTGCTCCCTTCGACGGTGTAGTTGCTGTGCAGCTCGGTCAGCAGAACGCCGGGTTGCATGGTTTCAGAGGGGTAAACCTGGATCTCATAATTTTCCTGCGCCTGCACCCGGCGCGTACCGGCAAACAGTATGACGAGTGCCAACAGAGCAAGAATTCGCGCACACCTGCGAGTTGTTGCAGAACCCATCGCACCCCTTTCACGCCAAAGAAAACGACGGCCGGACACCGAAGCCTGGTCGCCCAAAACTCAAGGGCCCACGCGCGATGATATCCACCCCGGATGACGGATTATTCATAGCAGATTGCAGCTGGGCATTCGCTCGAACTCTTCTATTCTGAGGTGATGCTCCCCAATGGAGACGCACAGCTCGTGCAAATAGTCGACGCCGCCACCGCCGACGCGGCCCGGCGCGCGGGCACATGGCTCAAATGCGCTCCGGGATGCACCCAGTGCTGCATCGGCGTCTTCGCGGTCTCGCAGTTGGATGCCGCGCGCCTCCGCGCAGGGCTGGCGGAGCTGGACACAACCGATCCGCAGCGGGCTCGCGCCGTTCGTCAACGGGCAAAGCTCGCGACCGAACGGCTCGCCGCGGATTTTCCCGGCGATCCGCGAACCGGACTGCTCGACCCCAACCGCGCTGATGCATTCGAGGACTTCGCAAACGACGAGCCGTGCCCGGCGCTCGATCCCGCGACCGGTCTCTGCGACTTGTACGCCGCCCGTCCCATGACGTGCCGTGTCTTCGGGCCGCCGCTGCGCACAGAAGAAGGACTCGGCGTCTGCGAGTTGTGCTTCGTCGGAGCAACCACCGCGGAGATCGCAGCCGCTGAAGTTCATCTCGATTGCGGCGAACTCGAAGCCGCGCTCACCCGCGAAGCAGAGCAGGCTGCCGCCGCGCCCGGCGAAACCATTGTGGCGTGGGCGCTGCTGCACGGCTGAGTGCCGCTTCGCAGGTATCAGGATTGTTAACTGCATCCCGCTGAGCCGCTGTGAGAACATGTTGCCGCAACCCCAGGGCCAGAGCTGTGTTTCACCCCATGTGCGAAGTCTGTACACACCGTGCATTCTTTGGAAAGGAAAGATCAGCCTATGAAGAAGCTGCTTCTGGTCGCTGCAACGGCTCTTCTCTGTCTGCCGCCGGCGTTTGCGCAGCATGTCTACGTCCGCATTGGTCCGCCCCCACCTGTCGTCGAGCGTCCCGGACCCCGTCCGCACCGTGGATGGGTTTGGGTCGGCGGGTATCATCGCTGGAACGGCGAGCGTTACGTCTGGGTACCGGGACATTGGGCCCGCCCGCCGCGTGAAGGCTGGGTTTGGGTGCCCGGCCACTGGGATCACGATCGCGGCGGCTACTACTGGATTCGTGGGCACTGGGCACGCGGCTAGCTCATCGCGCAATGCTGAAAGGCCAGAGCACACTCGTGTCGCTCTGGCCTTTTGTCCTTCGGTAATCTCCGCATCCCGCGAGTGACTGGCGATCGAAGGGCTCGCGGGGTAAGATTTGGGTTCGAACGAGGGGCTTCGATGACCCACTACTCCACCCTGCACACGCATACCGACTCCGGCATTCACACCATCCTGCTGAACCGGCCTGAGAAGCGCAACGCGCTCACGCCGCAACTCATTGCCGACCTGACGCAGGCCCTCGAAGCCTTCGCCGCCAGCACGATATGCCGCGTCGTGATCATCACCGGAGCCGGATCCGCGTTTTGCGCCGGGCTCGATCTCGAGCACCTGCGCACCATGTCCGAAGCATCCAGCAGCGATCCCCGCTTCGCGGAGACATGCCGAACGGAAGCCCAGAGCGTCGCCACCCTGCTCCACACCCTCTACTCCCTCCCGAAGCCAACCATTGCTGCCGTGAACGGGCCAGCTATCGCCGGCGGCATGGGCATCGCCACCCTCTGCGATTTCACCCTGGCCGTGCCCGAAGCGAAATTCGGATACACCGAAGTCCGCATCGGATTTATCCCGGCGATTGTCTCCGCCTACCTGCGCGCCCAGATCGGCGACAAGCACGCTCGCGACCTGCTGCTCACCGGACGTCTGGTCGGCGCGCAGGAGGCCCGTGCCCTGGGCCTGGTCACGCGTGTGGTTCCCGAACCCGAGTTGCTGCCCGAGGCGCGCTCGCTCGGCCGCTGCCTCCTCCGCAATAGTCCGGCGGCAATGGAGGCGACCAAGCGCCTGCTGACCAGATTCGCCGACCGGAATCTGGCCGACGATCTCGAATCCGCGATTCGTGCGAACGTCCAGGCTCGCGCCACGGAAGATTTTCGCGAAGGCGTGCGCGCCTTTCTCGAGAAGCGCGCTCCGCTGTGGCCCTCGGCGGAAGGTTCACGCGAGGCCCTGACACGACGCTAGCGCGGCCGGCGCAACCCCCGGAAGTCGCATTACTAAAACGAATTATCCTCCGCTTTTTCGTTGTGAGCTGCTCCGCACCGGAGGTATCCTGGTACCGCCACCCGGCGTGCCGTTTGCCGGTTCGCAACCGAGCCGAACCCACGCGGCCCTGAGGAGTGCCTTATGCCCTGTTTTCGGGCGCATTCTGTTGCTCGCGCTCTGCGGATTGTTTTGCCTGCCCTGCTCCTCTCTTTCGTTCCCGTCCTCACGGGTCAAACCGCGCAAACCGCACCAAAGGCTGAATCGGCCGGCAACGCCGGAACGGAGTCCCCAAAGGTTCCCACCCTCCGCACGACAGTCGACGAAGTTTCACTCGACCTGCTGGTTCGGACAAAGCACGGCAAGCCGGTAGTCGACTTAAAGCCCTCAGACTTGATTGTGACCGACAACGGGTCCCCGATCAGCCTGAAGGACCTCCGCCTCGTGAAAGGTGCCTCCGAGTCACAGCATCTTCTGACGCTGGTCTTTGACCGCCTTGACCCCGGTCCGGCGAAGACCGCGCGCGAGCTCGCAGCGAAGGTTCTCCGAGTGGTCCCCGACGGAGGCTACTCACTGGCCGTGCTGCAGATGAATGGAAGACTTCGGCTCATCCAGGCGTATACCACCAATCGCGAAACGATCGTCAAGGCTGTCGCGGATGTGACCGCTCCGGGCACGAATGAAAATACAAAGGCCGAGCTGACTCCCGCGGAGAAAGTGCTGATCGCGAGCACCGAGGACGACGCACTGTCCGAACACTTTGCGGATCGCGAGCGCTCGAGCCTGTTGCTGCGTGCGCTGGAGGAGTCGCAGCGGACCCTGCAGAATCATCACGATTTTCCATCTCTCTACGCGCTGCAGGCTCTTGCCATGAGCCAAAAACAGATCACCGGGCGAAAGGTCATCGTCTATTTCACACAGGGACTCGACGCAAACAACGACATTCGTGACACGGTGCGCACCGTGGTCGGACAAGCCAACCGCGCAGGGGTCACGATTGTCGCAGTGGATACGAACCCTTACAACCGGCAGATCAGCGACGCCATGATGGTCGGTGCCGCCATGAACTCAATGGCCACGTCGCCTGGTGGGGTGGAAGGGGCCGCGATGATGGCGTCGGGCCGTTCCATTTATGGCGGCGTGGGCGTGAGCGGCGGAAAGATCAGCTTGCCCAGTCCCAGCGTGATCGGGTCTGGCGGAACAACGCCCTGGGGCGTCATCGAGAACATGGGCGACAACATGATCAACAATGAGTTCAACAGTCTCGAAGACGCGAAAAGCCCTCTTCGCGTTCTGGCAAAGGGCACGGGCGGCGTCTATCTCCAGGCTGGAGCGAATATCAGAAGCGCACTGCGGGAACTCGAGGAGTCGCTCACCACCTACTACGAAGCTTCCTACGTTCCCAATATCAAGGACTACAACGGAGCCTTTCGCCCCATTACCGTCCGCAGTGCGCGCAAGGGCGTCGTCGTTCGCACCCGCGCCGGCTACTTCGCTGTGCCGCCCGACAACG
>DATGJK010000096.1:0-2580 GCA_035295245.1 Acidobacteriaceae bacterium | reverse complement strand
CACGGCATCCCCAACTGGGGCTGGTCCATCCTGGTGCTCACCTTCATCCTCAACCTGGCGATGCTGCCGACGCGCGTCATGATGATGAAGTCGTCGGTGAAGATGCAGCGCATCCAGCCGCAGCTCGACGCCATCAAGGCGAAGTACGCCAAGTACAAAGCCACCGACCCCCGCCGCCAGGACATGAACAAGGAGATGTTCGATCTCCAGCGCAAAGAGGGCGTCAACATGTTCGGCGGATGTCTCCCGATGCTGCTGCAGTATCCGCTCCTCTACGGCTTCTATCGCATGCTGGAGTACTCCATCGAGCTGCGCCAGGCGCACTGGCTGTGGCTGCGCGATCTCTCAGCAGCGGACCCCACGCACATCCTGCCGATCTTCTTCATCGTCTCCATGTTCCTTTCGCAGTTCTTCACGCCCTCGCCCGGCATGGACCAGAGCCAGCAGCGCATGATGGCTTTCATGATGCCGGTGCTCTTTGGATTTATGGTCTGGAACATCGGCTCGGGCCTGGCTCTCTACTGGGCGGGCAGCAACCTCATGGGCGTCGGCACGCAGATGATCATGAACCGCACCAGCCTGGGGCTCGAGATGCGGGCGCTGGCCGCGAAGCGCGCGGCCAAAAAGCAGGCAAAGCGGTGAACGCAAAAAGGGGTTCACTTGTCAGGGGTGTTCCTGCCCCGGGTGCAACTTGTGATTTAATTACGTCGGGACACGATATAAGCCGTTTCCCGTACCCATCGGTCAATGCCAATCGAAGATTATTCCGCCGCCGCACAGAAAATTGCAGAGTTCCTGAAGACCCTCACCACCCTGGGCGGGTTGCGGCTGAAGTACCGCATCACCGCCGGTCCGGGCGCCGCTGATCCCGCCGGTCTGGAGTCCCGCGAAATTTACGTGGAGCTCGCCGGCCCCGACGCCGGCCTGCTGACTGCGCGCGGCGGCGAGCTGCTGCGCGCCCTTGAACACGTCGCGGCCAAGATCCTGCGTCTCGAAAACGAGGAGCACGACAAGGTCTCCTTCGACGCCGAAAATTTCAAAGCGCTGCGCGCGCGCGAGCTTCGCCTCGCCGCCGAGACCGCGGCCGAGCGCGTCCGCCGCACCGGACAGCCCTACAGCTTCGCTCCCATGAGCAGCCGCGAACGCCGCATGCTGCACCTGGCCTTCCGCGGCTACGACGACCTCGAAACCGCATCGAGCGGCGAAGGCCTGCACCGCTTCGTCGTCGCCTATCCCAAAGGTCATCAGCATCAGGTATCGGCGCCCCGCACCAGCCGTCCGCCGGGACGCCGCCGCTAATTGATCTCCAGGTATGCGGTCCGCAGCACGAACCGTCTGCTAATTGCCCGCGCCCCCATTCGAATGTGAATGATGAGCGTCGGCGCAGACGCACCTCGGCAGTCCACGGTTGCCTGAGCGATCCAAATTTCCAGGTTTGGGTGCCCACGCCGCGCGATCTCGCGACAGCAAGCAAATCGCTGCGCCCCTGCGTCTTATGGATATTGAAGCCTTCCGCCGTGGAGCTCGCACGTCACCTCGACGAGCGGAGGCAAGAACGCAGCCCACGCATGCTGGGCTCAGCCAACGGAGATCGTTCCCCCGATGCAGTTTCACTCCCTGGCCCGAGATGTCAGAATTGAATTCGTCATCATCGGCCTTGCCCTGCTCGTCGCCCGCTGGAATTCCCTGATCCGTCTGCTTTCAGCGCTCGAAAAACGGCTCACCCGGCTCGCGAACCGCCCTCGTGTTTGTCTCGCCGTCATTTTTGTTTCCTGCATAGCCGTTCGCCTCGCGCTGCTGCCTCTTATCCATATCCCGCGGCCCCTTTACCACGACGAGTTCAGCTATCTCTTCGCCGCCGACACTTTCTCCGCCGGACGGCTCACCAATCCGCTGCCACCCGTCCCTCCGGCGTTCGAAACCATCCACATCAACACCGGCCCTACCTGGCAATCGATGTATCTGCCCGGCACCGGTCTCGTACTCGCCGCCGGTGAGAAGCTCGGCCTCGCCTGGATTGCGGTACTCTTCACCACCGCCGCCTTCTGCGCCTCTCTCTACTGGATGGTTCGCGGCTGGATTCCCCGTGGTTATGCGCTCGCCGCCTCCGCCGTCGCCATGCTCCTCGTCTACAACGGCAATTGGTGGTTCGATAACTACTTCTGCCTCCGATTGCCCGCTCTCGGCGGCGCACTCGTGCTCGGCAGCGTCCCGCGCATCTTCCGCTCGCGCAAACTGCGGCCCACCGCCCTCCTCGCACTCGGCCTGGTGATCCTCATGCTCACCCGGCCCTACGAAGGAGCGCTCTTCAGCATCCCCCTCGTGGCGGTGCTCCTCTGGTCGCTGCGCCGCCGTCCCTGGCAATTCATCGCCGCGCGCGCCGCACTCGTCCTCGCCATGGTCGGCTCCGCCTTCGCGTGGCTCTCGTACTACAACTACCGCGGGACCGGCCGCGCCCTGCTCTTTCCCTACATGCTCAACTACCGCGAGTACCACATTACCGGGCCGTTCCTCTTCTCCCGTCTTCGCCCCATTCCGCACTATGACGCCGAAGACCTGGCGCGCTTTTACACCAAATGG
>DATGJK010000095.1:0-12486 GCA_035295245.1 Acidobacteriaceae bacterium | reverse complement strand
GTCTGATCCAGCCGGAGCCGCCGCTCCACGGGGAAGAGAGAGAGGAACCAGGCGTAGGCTTCGTCGCCCTCGATGATGAAGTAAATGGTGAGCACAATTCCGGTCAGCACGCGGATCAGCGTGCCCGCCCAGCCGCTGGCGAATCTCACGACATAGGTCGCGGAATTACCGACGTAGTCCTGAATTTTCAGCTGCACCGCTTCCCAGTCGATGTCGCGCAGCACCGGCACACGCTGGATGTTGGCGAAAAACTTCGGACCTCTCTGCGGCAGTTCATGGATGAATTCGCGCAGGTCGCGAAAAGCCGGAGTCAGAGCCACGAAGAAGAAGAGGGCCAGAAATCCCACGGTGATCAGGAGCATCAGCAGCACGGCCATGCCGCGGCCAGGATGCCAGGAGCGGATGTGCAGCCGCATCATGGTACGGACCAGCGGCATGAGCACGACCGCGAAGAGCCCGCTGACATAGATGATGACGAGCACATCACGCAGAAGCCAGGCGAGGTAAAGCCCAATCGCCACCGCAAAGGCGAAAAGGACAACCCCGCGCGCGCCCAGGGGTTTCATCGCCTGCCTCCAGGATGGGCTGCCGCTGCCGGCAACGCCGACCCGCCGGTCGCCGCGCCTGCGGGAAACAAGGCATCGATGATGCTCTCCGCCACGGCGCCGGGTGAAAGGTTCGCAGTAGAAATCGTCAGATGTGCCTGCCGATAGAGAGGCAGGCGCGCGCGCCAGCGTTCCGCAAGGCGCTCGCGCTCGCGCAGCACCGGGCGGACCGGAGCGTTCTCCTGAGCGGCGCAGCGACCGATCAGGACTTCAAACGGAGCGTCGAGAAATACCACGCGGCGACCGCGCAGCGAGTGGATGAAGTCACGGGTGGCCGGCTGTTCGAGCGCACCTCCGCCCAGGGCCAGCACCAGCTCTTCCCCTGCGGCAAGATCGCGGATGACGGCGGCCTCCAGGGCTCTGAACGCGGGCTCGCCTTCAGTTGCGAAGATTTCGGCAATGGTGCGCTGCGCCCGTTGTTCGATGATGCGGTCCGAATCCACGAAGCGCCAGCCCAGACGCGCAGCCAGAAGTTCGCCGGCGGTGGTCTTGCCGGCTCCCATGAAGCCCGTAAGGATGATGCCCACGATGGATGGCGACGGCGTGTGCCCGCTCATTCAACCCTGATTATATGAAGCGGAGGTCGCGCGTCAGCCCTTATTTTCTGCCCGCCTGGGATGCCGGCGGGTTCGGGGAACGGCGGATGGCCTGCTGAATGTTGTCCCAGACAGCAGGACTGGGATCGTGCATGGGCAGCAGCAGTTTGGCCTGCGACGCGATGTACTCCAGATCGCGCACCAGGGCGGCGCAGTTCTCGCAGGACCGCAGATGCTCGTGCGCGTTCAGGTCGGCATGCGCTTCGAACAGTTCCGGCAGAGTCTCCTGAAATTCGGCACAGGTCATCGTTTTTTCCATGACGCGCACGACACTCACGCGATCTGCTCCTTCCGCTGACCGGTATGCAGCAGATCCCGCAGCTTCATGCGCGCTTTGTGCAGCTGCGACTTGCTGTTCCCGATGGAACAGTCGAGCATCTCCGCTATCTCATTATGCTCATACCCTTCCACATCGTGCAGAACAAAGACCAGCCGGTACCCCGGCGGCAGATTCTCAATGGCACGCTCCAGCGTGACCCGGTCAATGGACCCGGAGAGCGTCAGGTCGCGGGCGCCAATGTCCTTGCGCGGACCGTCATCCTGCGAAGGTTCGAGGGTTTCCTCGAGAGAGACCTGGGGGAGGCCCTTGCGGCGCAGGTGCATCAGCACCACGTTCACCGCCAGCCGGTGCAGCCAGGTGGAGAAGGCTGAATCGCCCCGGAAGGTGCCAATCTTGCGGTACAGCTGCAGGAAGGCTTCCTGGGTCAGGTCCTCGGCTTCTGCGACATTGCCCAGCATGCGCAGGCACAGCGAATAGACCCGGCGCTTGTGCATGGCGTACAGCGTCTCGAAGGCTCTGGCGTCGCCATTACGTGCCTTCTCGATGGCTTCTTCTTCGCCCGCAATGGGAGGGTTACGGCGCAGGTGCTGGGTCGCGGGCCGGGGCTGCGAGGGACCCGAGTTCATCAGAACGAACCTTTCCATGCCAATTCTTCCACGGTTTGGGGCTCCTGTTGGCCTGCTGTTCGGGCTCTTCGGCGCAGTCAGAGTCATAGATAGAGGGGTTCCGGGCCGGAAACAATATCTGTCTGACGCCAGCGGGGAGGAGCGGGTTGCTCAGGACGGTCCGAAAGGGGGCAGGCCCGGGGTGTGCCGGCAGGCGCGCAGAGGAGCGCGCCCGCACGACGATCAGGAGAGGCTGGACCTATCTGCCGTAGAAGCCGGCATTCTTGGCGGCGAAGCTCTGCCACTTCTCCGGCAGGTCGTCGGCCGCGTAGATGGCCGACACCGGGCACACGGGTACGCAGGCGCCGCAGTCAATGCATTCAACCGGGTCGATGAACAGCTGGTCGGTCTCGGAGTGCTTTGCTTCGTCCTTTTTGGGATGGATGCAGTCGACCGGGCAGGCATCGACGCAGGCTGTGTCCTTGGTGCCGATGCAGGGTTCCGCAATCACGTAAGCCATGGAGTTCCTCTTCGGGAGTGAGAGTCATTGGGTCAATCGTAGTTTCAGGACGAAGGCTTGCAAAACCAGACTGCGCCGGCGCGGCACAGACAGCCTGCTGCCCTACTCCCTCAGCCCGATTGTTCCGACAACCGCATTCTAGCAGGGGATTTCGGCGTCGAAACGGCAGCCGAGCTTTCGGACGATAACTTTTGGCAGCCGCCGCTCAGCCGTTCCGTCGCGCGCGCTCCGGCGCGAACTCCGCAGGAGTGGGGATCGGCAACAGGTCGCGCCCGGCAAACATGTCCTCGAAGAGGCGAACCAACTCGTCGCGGAGCAGCCCGTTGGTGGCCAGCACTTCCCTGCTGTTTAGCTGGAAGGGCGAACCTTCGAATTCCGTGATACTTCCGCCCGCTTCGAGGACCAGGATCGCGCCCGCGGCGGTATCCCAGGGATTCAGATTGAACTCCCAGAAGCCATCCATCCGGCCACAGGCCGTATACGCCAGATCGAGCGCGGCCGATCCAGCCCGTCGCACGCCGTGCGAGCGCAGCGTGAACTCCTGATAGAAGTGGATATTGGGGCTGGCATGGCGTTTGCGGCTGGGAAATCCCGTCGCCAGCAGCGCCTCCGCCAAATGCCGGGTTCGCGAGACCTGAATGCGGCGGCCGTTCAGATACGCGCCGAGGCCCTTCTGCGCTGAGAACAGTTCATCGCGGGTGGGATCATAGATGACCCCGGCGATCAGTTCGCCGTCGGCATCGGCGTCCAGCCCGGGTGGGCGATGCTCCAGGCCGATCGACACGCAGAACACGGGAAAGGTGTGGGCGAAGTTGGTCGTTCCGTCCAGCGGATCCACATACCAGCGGTACTCGCCATTGAGTCCCCGGCGTGCGCCTTCTTCTCCGAAGATGCCGTGATTAGGAAAGGCTGCGCTGAGGCGCTCGACAATCAGCTTTTCTGATGCGCGATCCGCTTCCGTAACGAGATCGACGTCGCCTTTGTACTCGGTGGCGACACCGCGCTCGAAGTATCCGCGCAGCAGCGCTCCGGCTTCCAGCGCGATCTTTGCGCCTGCCTGGGCCCAGTTCAGTTGTTCGGGAACTCGACCGCTCACTGCCCTTCCTCGGAAGGCTGCGCTGCTTCGTCGCGCCGGGGGCGTTTGCGGTGATCGCGGCCATGCTCCGTGATGGTGCGGATCTGGCTCTTGTAGATGAACAGGTTCGGCTTGCCCTCGCGGGTCAGGCGAATCATGCGGTCATCGAAGTACTCGATCCAGCCGGAAACCGTCTCGCCATCGCGCAGCTTGACGTGCACCTGCACCTGCCGCTCGCTCAAAGAGCGCAGGTAGAGCGCTTCCTGTCCGGTTTCGCCGGGAGGCGGAGCCTTCTGCCGGCGGCGCGATGCATTGTCGAGGGGCATGCGTTCATTGTATCGGAGCACCAGAACCATTTATTTCTCCTTATCCATCAGCAATTTGAAGAGCATCTGCAAAATGGCCAAAACCAGCGCGCCAATGAGCGCCGCTCCGAAGGTCACCACACGGAAACCGGGCACGATGCTGCCGGCCACCTCGAGCATGATGGCGTTGATGACCAGAAAGAAGAGGCCCAGCGTCAAAATGCCGATGGGCAGAGTCAAAAGCTTGAGCACGGCTCCAATCGTGGCATTGAGAAATCCGATGACGATCACGGCCAGCAGCGCCGCTCCGAAACTGCGGATGAGGAACCCCGGAACGAGATTGGCCGTAATGAGCAGTGCCACGGCGTGGAGCAACCACTTCACGAGCAGTCGAAGCATGCCGTCTTCCTCGGGGAACAGCGTACGCTTATGATCGCGAAAGACGCGAAAATGTTGCATTTCCACAAAAAAGCGGCGGCCTTCGCTGTGGTGGCGGTGTGCGCGCTGGCCAGTGCGCGCGCGCAGACGTCCGCCAATGCGCCGATCCCCGACGTGCCTACGCTGATGCAGCAGGTGATCGCTCATCAGCGGCAAATGGAATCCGTGCAGGAGAACTACACCTTCCACGAGACCGACATTATTCAGCGACTGAACAAAGATGGCAGCGTGAAGAAAACCGACACGGAAGAGTACGAGATCTTCTATGTGAACACCCACGAGGTACGGCAGCAGATCAGGAAGAACGGCCGCGAACTCGATCCCGGCGAGCAGAAGAAGGAGCAGGAACGGGTCACGAAATACGTGTTGAAGGCGCAGCAGACGCCGCCGGGGCAGGCGCCCAACGGCCAGGTTGTGATCAGCGTGAGCAAGATCCTGGCTATGGTCAGAGTGTCGAGTCCGCGGCGCGAGACGATCGACAACCGCCCCACCATTGCCTTCGACTTCGTGGGCGATCCGCATGCGAAAGCGCACGGCATTGCGGAGGAGGCGGCGCGACGCATGTCGGGCACGATCTGGATCGACGAATCGGACCGGCAGGTGCGGCGGCTGGTCGCGCGGCTGGACGAGAACTTACATGTCGGCTTCGGCATGGTGTCGCTGAGCAAGGGCAGCAACCTGGTCTTTGACCAGAAGCTGGTCAACAACGAGCTGTGGCTGCCGACCAGCGCCGACGTGTTCTTTAACGCGCGGGCGTTCGCGGTGATGGGCATGCGGGCCAATGTCCACGTCACCGACAACGACTACCGGAAATTCCATGCGGCGGCGCAGCAACAGAGCGGCGTGACGGTGGTCCAGTAGGTTTACCGCGGGGACGGCAGCGCACTCCATCCGCCGTGCCGCAGGTTCACGTTGGAGAAGGTCACGGTCGCGAGGCCATTCGCATCGTGCGCGCAGATGCCCACGCCAACGTAGACGGGATCGCGCAGCGCAATGACGGCGGAGCCAAACTGCGTCAGGGGGCTGCCGGGACTCGCCGCCGAGGCGGTGAAGAGAGCGCCGACGCGCTGGATGCGAAGGACCGCAGTCCGGCCATGCGCCGGCGTAGCAAGGCCGGCGGTCACGTCATCTGTCTGGCCGCTGTAGACGTCGCGCCATTGCAGGGTGATGTGTCCATCCGCGTGCACGGCTACGTCGGCGTAACGTGAAGCGGGATCGAGCGATTGCCGGAACATGAGCACCGCCTTCTCATTCGGCGGGTGCTGGCCGGGCGGAAACTGGATGGTGGCTGTAAGCGTGGCGTCGCCCTCGATCCGCTGCCAGGCGAAGCGGAAGGCATCGGATGTGCCCCACATGTCGGCGCCACCGCCGGTGATGGTGTAGGTGGCCGTTGCCGGATCGAAGGCGGTTGCCCCGTGCCGGGCGGAGCCGATATCGGTTGCGTGCGGAAAGAGGTTCCTGGTGACGTGCTGAGCAGCGGCCAGGACGCCGGCGAAGATGGCAGCGAGGCCGACGAGTCGGAGCGTGCGGAATGGCATGAGGTCTCATGCCAACCATATCTCAAAAGGAGGGGGCATCCCCCATGAGGAGCCGCAAGCATTTCATTCCGCGGCTCCTCGGTATCCCAGTCGATCCCCTAGCGCTGTGCCCTCCGCAGAACGATGGTGATGCTGGAAGGCGGCCGGAAATTCGGGTTGCGGCTCGGATCCGAGCCGTCCGGCGCAGGCCCGATCGCCGGCCGCGGGCCTGTTGCTTCGGGCTGCGGTCTTCCGCGCATGCGAATCGCCATATGCAGCTGAATCTGGTCGCCCTCAATGGTCCCCGAGTAGCTGTCGTTGGCCGCCTTGAAGGAGATGTTGTTGCCGTCGACTTTTCCGTCGGAAATGGGCACCGGCTTGTCATCGCCGGAGTAGCCGCCGCCTCGCTCGACGGTTCCTGTCAGACTGTTGCCCGACTGCTGGAACGTGAACAGCGCGCCTCCGCTTCCGCGGAGGAAGCGCGCGATGTCTGAGCTTTCGGCGCCTTCGAGCGGCCTCCACAGGCCCGTAAGCCCGGAGCCCGACGGAACCTGGCGCTCCCATACGGCAACCTGCGGCCGCAGCTGGACGCCCTTCGACGATACCGTGACGGTTGCCGATTCGAGGCCGGGTGAGGTGGCTTCCACGGTGACGCTGCCGGGCTTCTTTGTGGACTGCACCAGGCCCATGCAGTATCCGGCGAATGCCTTGCGCACATCGCCCTTGTCGGGATCGTGATCGGTGGGATCGCCATTGCCGGTGCCGATCAGCCTGCCTTCTCCGCTCACGCGAAAGGTCACGGCGTTGTCGGTGATCGGGACGACACGCCCCTGCGCGTCCTGCACAGCGACAGCGAACATGGCGACGTCTTCTCCATCGGCCGAGACCTGCTGCCGGTCGGCTGTCATGACGAGCTTCGCCGGAGCGCCGGTCGTCTCGCGTTTCCTGGTCATGGAGACCTGGCCGTTCTTGTAGCCGCGCGCCTCAATGGCGCCCGGAGCGTACTTCACGTTCCACGCGACGTGGGAATCCTTCGGCACATCTTTCGCGCCGAGACTTTGCCCGTTGAGGAACAGCTCGACGCGGTCGAGGTTGGAGAATACCCAGACGGCAATCTCCTTTCCTTCGTAGCCAGGCCAGTTCCAGTGCGGGAAGAGATGCAGCACCGGCTCCGGCTTCCACCACGACTGGTAGTAGTAGAAGGAATCCTTGGGGAAGCCGCAGGTGTCGATGATGCCGTACTGCGAGCTGATGTTCGGCCAACCGTTGGGGGAAGGCTCGCCGCGGTAATCGAATCCCGTCCAGATAAAACCGCCAGCGAGCCACGGCTGCGCATCGCAGAACTTCCACCAGCCTTCGGCGGAGGCGCGACCGGTGGTGGTGTAGGGATCGTAGGCGGCAACGTAGCCTTTTTCGAAGTCCGTGATGTACTGGCCGCGCGTGCCGACGGCGCTGACGGTTTCGGTTCCGATGACGGGGCGGTCCGGATGAGCGTTGTGAAATGCCAGCGCGCCGGGGTCCATGTAGTTGTAGCCGACCACATCGCATTCGGCGAGGCCGCCGGTGCCAATGGCTCCCGTAGGCGCGATCGATACCACCCGCGAGCCATCGAGTTCGTTGGCAAGCGACTTCATCGCAGAGAGAATCAGCACGCCGCGCTCGGTGTTCGCGACAGGCTCTTCATTGCCCATCGACCACATGAAGACGCTGGGGCGATTGCGGTCGCGGCGCACCAGATCGGCGAACTGGCTCATGCCTTCCGGGTTCGACGACATCATGCGGGTTTCGTCGAAGACGAGCATGCCGAGCTGATCGCAGGCGTCGAGCAGCTCGGACGTCGGCGGGTTGTGGGAGGTGCGCAGCGCGTTGCAGCCCATCTCCTGCAGCTTGCGGATGCGGTAGTACTGCACCGCATCGGGCAGCGCGGCGCCGATGCCGGCGTGATCCTGGTGATTGCAGGTTCCCTTCACCTTGACGGGCTTGTCGTTGAGGAAGAGACCCTGCTGCGGATCGATGCGGATGGTGCGGATGCCGAAGGGCGTTTCATAGCGATCGACGATATTGCTGCCGACGCTGACTTCCGTGATGAGCCTGTAGAGATTGCGTTCTTCGAGCGACCAGAGCGCGGGCTGGCGAACGGAAATCTGCTGCGTAAACGTGTTCTCGCCGCCGCGGTCGATGGAGGCGGGCGTGGCGCTGGCCTTGCCGACTGCATTGCCGGACGGATCGAGGATGGTGGAGGTGACGCGGGCAGTCTGCGCATCCTTGCCGTCGTTGCGGACCTCGGTGCGGATCGAGAGGGCTGCGCTGCTGCCGCTCACTTTGCTCGAGACGAACGTGCCCCATTTCCTGACGTGAACGGGATTCGTCTTCACCAGCCAGACGTGGCGGTAGATGCCGGCGCCTTCGTAGAACCATCCGTCGCTGAGGGTGGCATCGACGCGGACGAGCAGCACGTTGGCGCCGCCTGGATTGACGAAGTCCGTGATGTCGAAGCTGAAGGGATCGTAGCCGCCGCTGTGCCGGCCGATGTAGAAGCCGTTGCAGACCACCATCGATTCGCGATAGGCACCATCGAACTCGACCGAGATGCGCTTGCCGGCGTCGTCGGCGGGGAGTTCGAAGACGCGGCGATACCAGCCGACGCTGGTCGACGGATACTCGCGGCCGAGCGGATAGAATCCTTTGCTGGTGAGCGCGGGATCGTTGGTGAAGGGCAGCTCGATGGCCCAGTCGTGGGGCAGGTCGAGGGCGCGCCAGTCGCTGTCGTCGAAGGCGGGCGAACTGGGAGCGAGAAAGCCGCCGGTCTTCTGGAAGTTGCCGGTGCGCTCGGTGCCGTAGCCGAAGTCCTTCGCCGGATCGTTGGCGTCGCCGAAGTGGAAGCGCCAGCCGAAGTCGAGCAGGAGCCGTTCGTGTCCCGCGCCGGACACCGGCTGCGACGTTGTGTTTTCGTTCTGCGGAAGCGCGCTCGCTTCGGGGGCCGGGAGCGCCGCGGCCAGCGGAGCCATTCCGTGCGCGGCGGCGGCGGCGGGTGCGAGCAAACCAGCTTTCAGAACATCTCGACGTGATACCGGTTTCATTTCCTCTCCTGATTGAGCCCGGCGCGGGGCCTGGGGTTCCTAAGTTTGCCGGAGGGCTCGAGTCGGATATCGAAGCGACGCCAGTATATGACGAGAGGGGGCGGAAGGGGACGGCCCCTGGCACAACGGGTGGTGCGCGGAAGAACTTCATTCGGCGCGGCGGGATTTTCGGGCGGCGGTGGACCCATTTCATTTCTCGGATTACTTCGGTGCTACGTCTGGAGGGTTGACCGTTTCACGGAGCGGCGCGGCGGAGTACTGTATTGACAGTTGTCCATACGAACATTATCGTGAGAGAGGCTTTGTCCCATGCGATTTGAGTTCGATGAGGACAAGAGCCGGCGCAATCTGGTCAAGCATGGGATCGACTTCGAAAGGGCTGCGCTGGTGTTTGAGGATCCCTGGGCGCTGACGCAACGTGACGAGATTCACGATGAAGAGGAGCGCTGGATCACCCTTGGGGAGATCGCGCCCGGGGTCGTGCTTTTCGTGGTGCATTCCGCGTTTGCGACGGAAGACGGTGAGGAAGTGATCCGGCTGATCTCAGCGCGCGCCGCAACAAGAAAGGAGAAAGATTCGTATGAGGAAGCTCACAAAAGAGCAGAAGCGGCAGATCGCAACCGTCGCCGGGAAAGAAGACGCAGACATTGATCTGAGCGAGATGCCGGAGGTGGTGGACTGGAGCGGCGCGGAGATGGGCAAGTTTTATCGTCCGGCGAAGAAGCCGGTGACAATGCGGCTCGATGCGGATGTGGTGGACTGGCTCAAGAGCTACGGGCGGGGCTATCAGACGCGAGCGAATTCTCTGCTGCGGCACGCAATGGAGAGCACGCGGGAGGCTGGCAGGAAAAGGAAGTCGGCGTGAGCGGAATGGCGCGGGCCTGAAGGCCCGTTCTCTTGCGGTGGGTTCCTGTTTCGTGTGTGCTTGCGCAGAATGGGATCCGCCACAGGGGCTGAAGCCCGGTTTATCTTCGGATCGTTAGTGGCACGATTGAAGTCGTGCCCTGACACAAAGCGGGCACGTCCTTTGGACTGGAACTTTCGATTCGTTCGCTGAGGCGAACTCGCTCAGGGTGACATCGCGATTTCTACTTTGGTGTGGTGGTCAACTGATCGTCAATTCCGGGTCTGCCTCAACGATGCCGCTTCAACCCGCAAGGCATTGGCTTCCCTTGTCTTGCCCATTCCTTCGAGTAGCTGGGCATGAATGTTGAGAATGCTTGCGAGATATGTGCCATACATCTTGGCCATCGATGGAAGCTGCTCGATAGCTTTGCGGTGAGTTGCTTCGGCGGTAGCGAAATCGTCCGATGCGCCGGTGAATTCTCCCAAACGCATTTCGACCACCGCCCGCCAGAAGAACGGCATCGCATATTCCTGGTCGGCATCTTTCAGTCGTATCTTCGCTAGTTCGATTGCTCGGTCTTCGGCAGCCAAGGCATTCTTTGGCTGATCGGCTGCTAACAAGGCGCGACCATAACTTTCGTAGCATTCGATCATCATGAGTTGGTCGCTCTGCGTCGAATCGCCTGCCTTCAGCGACAGGTCCACGGCTTGCTTGCATACTGCCAAGGCTCCCGTCACATCGCGAGCCTTGAGAGCAGCCTGACATTTGTCGAGTAGCGGGAACGTGGCCTGCTCGGATTTTTGCTGCTCCTCGCTGGGGCCGTCACCATTCGGATACAAAGTGAAATTGACCGTAATCTCGCTCTTAACTCGTTCTGCGGATCCGTCTATCTGGAATGGCTTGAATGTCCAGGATTTTATGGCGTCGACCGCAGCCTCCAGCAACATCGGCGGTCCGCTGATCGGTTTCTCGGATACAACTTTTCCCGCAGTGTCGATCGTGATTCTGACTACCACGTTTCCCTGTACCTGTGCCGCTTTGGCAATCGCAGGATAGACGGGATCGGGATGGTCAATCAGGTGCTGGCGGGCTTCAGACTCTGCGATTTGGTGCTCTTGCATCGCCTGCGCCGGCGCAGTAATAACCAGCAATAGGAGACTTGCTGAAAGAAGCCAACGCATAAGCTCTTCCCGCGTCATATTACGCTTCCGATCTCGGGAGAACTGCTAAAACAACCCGCTTTGGCGGCCGGGCATGGGGAGGTTGAAGTGTTCGTAGGCGAGGCGGGTGGCGACGCGGCCGCGGGGGGTGCGGTCGAGGAATCCGATCTGGATGAGGAAGGGTTCGTAGACTTCTTCTAATGCGTCTTCTTCTTCGGCTAACGTGGCGGCGAGGGTGCCGAGGCCGACGGGGCCTCCGTCGTACTTCTCGATGATGGTGAGCAGCAGGCGGCGGTCGAGCTCGTCGAAGCCGTGGGCGTCTACCTCGAGCATCTTCAGGGCCTGGCAGGCGGTTTCGCGGTCGATGTGGCCGGGGCCGCGGACCTGGGCGTAGTCGCGCACGCGGCGGAGGAGGCGGTTGGCGATACGCGGAGTGCCGCGGGAGCGCATGGCGATCTCGGCGGCGCCGTCCTCGTCGACGGAGATGCCGAGCACTTCGGCGGAGCGGGTGACGATGTAGCGGAGATCGTCGTCGGTGTAGAACTCGAGGCGCAGCAGGATGCCGAAGCGCGAGCGGAGCGGCGAGGAGAGCAGGCCGGGGCGAGTGGTGGCGGCGACGAAGGTGAAGGGCTTGATGTCCATGACGTGGGTGCGCGCGGCGGGGCCCTGGCCGATGATGATGTCGAGCTTGTAGTCCTCGAGGGCGGTGTAAAGCTTTTCTTCGAGGACGGGCTGCACGCGGTGGATCTCGTCGAGGAAGAGGACCTGGCGTTCGCGCAGGTTGGTGAGGATGGCGGTGAGGTCTCCCTGGATCTGCAGGGCGGGGCCGGAGGTCTGCTGGAAGGCGACGTCGAGCTCGTTGGCGATGATGGTGGCGAGGGTGGTCTTGCCGAGGCCGGGAGGGCCGAAGAGGAGGACGTGGTCGAGGGCTTCGCCGCGAGATTTGGCGGCTTCGAGGGCGATGGCGAGCTGCTCTTTGGCTTTGGTCTGGCCGATGAATTCCTGCAGGCGGCGGGGGCGGAGTTTCAGTTCGAAGGAGTTTTCGTCGTCGGAGCGGGCGGCAGAAACCAGGCGCTCGGGGTCCTCGTTGCGGGGCATTTGAGTGGAGTGTATCGGAAAAGCGGAGGGCGGGGCAGGGAGCGCGGCGCGCAGAGGTAAACTAGCGGGGATGACGGCATCACTCGATCATGTACTCGAGGTCCTGCGCGCGCATGAGGAGGATTTGCGGCGCTGCGGCGTGGCCCACGCGGCGGTGTTTGGGTCTGTTGCGCGCGGCGAAGCGACGGCCGGCAGCGACATCGATGTGCTGGTCGAGCTGGACGCTTCGCGTCCTATGGGCATTTTCGAGTACGCGCGTCTCCAGCTGACCATCGGTGAGTTGCTCGGCGGCAGGGGCGACGTGGTGAATCGCAGGACGCTGAAGCCTCTGCTGCGCGAAAACATTCTGCGCGACGCGGT
>DATGJK010000094.1:0-9456 GCA_035295245.1 Acidobacteriaceae bacterium | reverse complement strand
CGGCGATGCAGTGCTCAAAGGCGACCGCAACAGCGACATCGCGCTGCATGCGGGCGACGTGCTGACCATCCATCAGATCACCGGGTGGGCGGATATCGGAGCAACGATCACCATCGAAGGCGAGGTCGGGCATCCGGGTGTCTACGGATTTCGTCAGGGCGAGCACCTCAGCGATGTGCTGCGGCGCGCGGGCGGCCTGCGCGACACGGCCTATCCCGAGGGTGCGGTACTGACGCGCACGGAAGTGCGCGAGCTGGAAGAAAAGAGCCGGGCGGAACTGATCCGGGAGATCGAGACCAGTTCGGCAGCGGCACGCCTGTCGCCCGGCGTTGGAGGAAAGGACGCGTCGGGAACGCTGGAACTGATCCAGGCACAGGAAAATCAGGTTCTCTCAGATCTGCGCGGCCAGGCTCCGAGCGGGCGGATGGTGATCCACATCAGCGCGAAGATTGAGAGCTGGGCAGGAACGACAGCCGACATGGAAGTGCGGCAGGGCGATGTGCTGCGGGTTCCCAAGCGGCCGGGTTTCGTGCTGGTCAGCGGCCAGGTCTACAACGCCTCGGCGATCACCTTCACACCAGGCAAATCCGCCGGGTGGTATTTGAGCCGGGCCGGAGGCGCGACCTCCGCCGCCAACCGCAAAGAGGTCTTCATCATTCGCGCAAACGGGTCCGTGGTGGGGCGCCGCTCCGAGGTGTGGTACGGACGCAGCGTGCTGGCGACGGAACTCTATCCGGGAGACGTAATCGTCGTACCGCAGAAGATCATCGGCGCATCGCTGTTCTGGCGCAATTTGCTCTCCGGCGCGCAGGTGGCGTCGTCCATCGCGGTCGCCGCAGCGGTCGCGACTCTATAGGTGTCTATGGCCACGCAGGTGCTGGACGGAACCCGGCAGGCGATTGAAGCAGCTCCACAGGCGCGCACGCCGAACTGGGTCGATAACGCGGCGGTGTTGTGGGCTGCGCGGCGCACGCTGCTGCGCGCGACGCTTATTGGGGTGCTTGCGGGTCTGGCGATTGCTTTCCTGATCCCGAAGCGATACACGTCGACGGCGCGCATTATGCCGCCGGACAATTCCGGCTCGAGCATGGCGATGCTGGCAGCGCTCACGGGGCACAATGCCGGCGATCTGGGAGCGCTGGGCACTCTGGCCAGCGGACTGCTGGGCGGACGTACCAGCAGCGCGCTGTTTGTGGATTTGCTGCGCAGCGGCAACATCAGCGGGGCGCTGATCGATCGTTTTCACCTGCAGCAGGCCTGGCACAAGCGATATCGCGTGGACACGGCCAAATACCTGGCTCACCACACCAGCATTGTGGATGACAAACGCAGCGGTGTGATCACGATTGACGTGCAGGATGGCGATCCCGTGCGGGCGCGTGATCTGGCGCAGGGATATCTTGACGAGCTGAACCGGGTCGTGGTGCAAACAAGCAGCACCTCCGCGCGCCAGCAGCGGGTGTTTATCGAGCGCCGTCTGGCCACCGTGCAGGGCGATCTCGAGCAGGCGCAGCTCGCGCTCAGCGATTTTTCCAGCAGGCATTCGATGGTCGACGTCACCGAGCAGGAACGAGCCATGGTGGACGCGGCGGCTCGACTGCAGGCGGAGCAGATTGCCGGGCAGTCGGAAGTCGACTCGCTGCGGCAGATTTACGGCGACAGCAATGTACGCGTGCGAGCTGCGCAGGCGAGGGTAGCCGAATTCGGGCATGAGCTGCAGAAGATGAGCGGCAGCGCTGCGCCCCTGCCCATGGACGCACAGGCGAGCGACGCCTTGTATCCGCCGCTGCGACAGCTTCCCCGTCTGGGTGTGATGTATGTGGACCTGTATCGCCGGGTCCGCATCGAGGAGCAGGTGTTTGAGCTGTTGACACAGCAGGACGAAATGGCGCGCATCGCGGAAGCCCGGGACGTTCCTGTGGTCAGCGTCATTGATACGCCGGCGATTGCGGAGAAGAAGACCTTCCCTCCACGGCTGCTGGTCGCGCTGCTGATCACGCTGTTGACTCTGGGCGGCGCTTCGGCGGTTGTGCTGCTGCGCGAACGCTGGAATCGCATGGACTCTGGCGATCCTCGCAGGCGCCTGGGGACGGAAGTAGGACAGGCGGTGCGGAGCAGAGTGGATCGATGGAGGAATCGCTGATGGCGCGCGCGATCGCTGCCGGTCCATGGGCGGAGTCACCGCGATCACACGCGCTGCCTGCTGAGCTCTCGGTCGCCGGACTCGTCGCGGGTGCGGCAGGATTCTTCTTTGCGTTTCGCACCGCCATCGTGCTGGTGATGGTGCGGGTGGTCCTCACTGATCCGCAGACCGGCGCAGCGGCGGGACTGGCGCTGAACTACCTGCTGGTGATTGCGGCGATCCTCGTCTCTGCCGGCCCAACACGGATGCCGGTGTTGGCGATGCTGCGCTTGGCTCCTTTGCGGTGGGCGGGGGGCTTTCTGTTTCTGAGCGGATGCAGTCTGCTCTGGACGCGCGCAGCATCACCTTCTGCGGCGTTTGCGTTCTGGGCGGCAATGGCCGCCGATGTGCTGATCGTACTTATGCTGATGCGTGCGTACCCGGCAGAGGACATCGGCGCAGCGTTGATGAAAGGGTACGTGTGGGGCGCGTGTGCCGTAGCTGTCATGGCCTGGATGATGCCTGCGCAGTCGGATCTTCGCCTCGGAGATGAAGAACTGCTCGGGCCCAATCAGATCGGGTATGTCTGCGCGTTCGCCGTGTTTCTGGCTCAGTATCTTGCCCGCAAACAGGTGCGGGGCTGGGCGATCCCGGCATCTTTCCTGGCCCTGACGCTGCTCAGAACACTGAGCAAAACATCCATCGTCGCGTTTCTTGCCGGCGAGGCCGTGATCCTGCTGCGCGATCGCAGCGTGACCCGTTCGACAAGAATTGTGCTGGCAGTGCTTGCGCTCGCGGTATTGCTGACGTTCCAGGGATTGATTGCCTCCTATTACGACATTTATTCCAATGCGGGAAATCAGGCGGAGACGCTGAGCGGGCGGCTCGGGATCTGGGCCTATTTCCTGACCGCGTCGCTGGAGAGCCCGTGGATCGGGCACGGCTTCCATTCCGTCTGGAAAGTGGTTCCGCCCTTCGGACCCTTTGAAGCCCGGCACGCCCACAACGAATGGCTGCAGCAGTTCTATGCCTATGGCGTGACGGGCGTGGTGGTGGTGGTCGGATTCTATGTCAGCATCTTCCGGTATATCCGTCGTCATGCCTCGGACGCCGCTAAAACGCTGCTCCTGGGCTTTCTGCTCTTCGTTCTGGTGCGCGGGCTCGCCGACACTGAAGTCTTCGATTTGTCGCTGCCCCTGTGGTTCACCCTGCTGGTCAGCGTGATGCTGGCGGAATCAGCCGCCGAAAGGAGCGGCGCATGAAGCTGGTCCTCACAGCGGTTTCCTCCAATACGCAGATTTCCGGAATCACCCGCCACGCAGCGAATGTGGCCCGCTGTCTTCTGCTGCACACCGGCATCGAGGAGATTCATCTCATCGTGGCTCCGTGGGAGCAGCAAATGCTGCGCAGCGCGATCGCCTGCGAGCACCCGCGGCTCCACGTCCACTCCGTCTTTGTGGATCGAGCCAGCAGCGCGCGCAATCTTTGGTTTTACACGGAGCTGCCGCTCGTAGTGGATCAGCTTGGAGCGGACCTCGTGCATCTTTCCTATCCCGCACCGCTGAACAGGAGGCGCCTGCGATGTCCCGCCGTGGTATCGGTCCACGATTTGTATCCCTACGATGTGCCGCAGAACTGGGGATATCCCAAGGTTGTATTCAACCGCATGATCCTGCGGCAGTGCCTGGGTGCAGCCGACGCCCTCGCCTGCGTCTCGGGCGCAACGCTCGCGCGGGTGAGAGAACGCTTTTCAGGCCCGATCGCTGCCAAAGCAGAGCTTATTTATAACAGCGTCGAGCCTGCAAAGATGCGCAGCTGCAGGGGGCCGCTGCCGGCGTCCCTGCATGCTCCGTTTCTTCTGTGTGTTGCCCAGCATCGCCGGAACAAGAATCTCGCTCTGGCGCTGCGTGCCTTCTGCCGCCTGTTGGGCCGCAAGATCGTTCCGGAGGATATGCTCCTCGTCATCGTGGGCATGGCGGGACCGGAGACTCCGGCGTTGCAGCGCGCGGTGGAGGAGGCCGGCATCCGCAACAATGTTCTGTTCCTCGGCGGAATTTCCGATGCAGAGCTGCAGTGGTGCTACCGGAACTGTGAAGTCCTCATCGCGCCTTCGCTCATTGAGGGGTTTGGCTTGCCGCTCGCCGAAGGACTTCTCGCCGGCTGCCGGATCGTCTGCTCGGAGATCCCGGCGCATCGCGAACTGGCCGGAGATGCGTGCCGGTATTTCCAGCTAGGACCTGGGGAGGAAGCGGCGTTCGCCTCACAAATCGCAGCCGCCATGGCCGACCGGCGGCCGCAACCGACGGCGTTGCCGCAACTCGCCCCGGTCACTATTGCCGGAGAGTACCTGGCTCTGTATGAAAAGCTGGCGCAGCGGCGAGAGCAGCGCGCCACAACGCTGCAACCAGTCCCCGGCATTCTGGCCCAGCGCTAGTCCGGCGGATGGGGCTGGTAAATGTCACTCCTTTGTCATTTGTCACGAATTTGTTGTCAAAACGATGTCAATGAAGGGCAGAATGTACGGATATGGATGCAGTGAAAGTGAGTGAGACTTCTGGTACGGGACCGGACCTTGCATTTCTGGCTGATTTGGGAAAGATCCTGGTCATCGAAGACGATCCGCGGATGCAGAAGGTACTTCGCCGCATGTTCACGGAAGAAAACTACTCCGTGCTGATCGCCGGTGACGGCCAGTTAGGATTGGAGTTGTTCCGAACTCACCGCCCCGTGGCGGTTGTTCTCGATCTGATTCTTCCGCAAATCTCCGGGCGCGAGCTATGCCAGAAATTCAAAAGCATGCATCCCGAGACGCCGGTGCTGGTGCTCAGCGCAATCACGGAAGTTGTCGATAAGGTTCTGCTGCTGGAGCTGGGCGCCGACGATTACGTCACCAAGCCGTTTAGCCCGCGGGAACTGATGGCACGCGTGCAGGCCGCGATTCGCCGGCGTAATCGGCCAACCGCATCCACGGTGTATCAGTTCGGCGATTGCGAACTGGACTTCGAAAAGATGATTGCCCGGCGCGGCGGCGCGGAGGTCGTGCTCACGTCGCACGAGTTCAAGCTGATGCGCTTCTTCACGGAGAATGCGGAGCGGGTCCTGACGCGCGACCGCCTGCTGAATGAGGTGTGGGGATACAACGCTTATCCCACCACGCGCACCGTCGATAACCAAATTCTGAAACTGCGGCAAAAGCTTGAGGCGGACCCGGCGAATCCGAAGCATTTGCTGACGATCTACGGAGCAGGCTACAAATTTGTCCCATAAACGGGATCGGTTGAGGGGCTGATACGGGAGCAGCACGCATGCAGGGGAGCCGGGGTGTCCGCACGCGGGTGCTTCTGATCACGGCCATGGCGGTTGTGATCGCGACGGCCAGCCTCGCCAGCCTGCTGCTCATCCGTCACCGCCTGCTGAACGAGGTCACCGACGGCTTTTCTCGCGACCTGCAGCGCTCTGTCGGGACGTTTCAGGACCTGCAGAGGCAACGCCTGAACGCGCTGGACCGCGAGAACGACTTGCTGGCCGATCTGCCCAGTCTTAAGGCGCTGATGACCACGCACGATCCGGCTACCATCCGCAACGGGGCTGTCGAATTCCGCAGCGTGAGCGGGAACGATCTGTTTGCACTGGCGGATATGGAGGGCCATGTCATGGCTGCCTTCGCCGGCAACTCGCGGCACGACGCCGGCCTGGCTCACCAGCTGGAGTCGTTTATCAAGTCTCCGTCAAACGTGTACCTGGTCAGCGACGACGGCCTCTATGCCTGTTCGGTTCGCCCGCTTTATTTTGGCAGCCAGGCCACCGGAACACTGCTGGGGTACGTGGTCAGTGGCTACGCGATCGACCGTGACATGGTAGAGCAGATTAGCCGCGCCACGATGGTGGAGGCCTCCTTCGTGAGCGGCGGTCGCGCGCTCGCGAGCACGCTTCCCGCGCCCACGCAGGAAAATCTGCTGCGCGCGCAGCTGCCCGTTCCCGGACCTGCTGCTGCAACGGTGCAGCTTGGGGGCGAGAGATACCTCGAGATCACGACCGACCTCACTCCCCACGCCTCTTCTCCCCTGCGCCTCATTGTGCTGAAGTCATTCGAGCAGGCGGACCGGTCGATTCAGCAGATCGACCACCTCATCCTGATTGCCGGCTTGTTAGCTCTTGCCCTGGGCAGTCTGCTGATGCTGGCTCTCTCGCACGCCGTCACGCGTCCGCTGGAGCAGCTGGCTGCAAGCGTGCGTGCCTTCGGCACCGGTGACAGCGGGCACCTGCTGCCGCTGCGGGGAACGCGGGAAGTGCGCGACCTGAGCGCGTCCGTTTCGAAGATGCGGCAGGAGATTCAGGAGACCCACCGGGCTCTGCTGGAATCGGAGCGGCTGGCCACCATCGGCCGAATGGCCAGTTCCGTTTCGCATGACCTCCGCCACTATCTCGCCGCCGTTTATGCCAACGCCGAGTTCCTTGCCTCCGCGCGGCTCACCGAGACGGAGCGCACCGAAATCCTCGAGGATATTCAGGCGGCCGTCTATGGAACGACTGAGCTGATCGAGTCCATGCTCATCTTCAGCCGGACGGGAAATGCCATCCGGCGGACCCCGGAGCTGATCGCCACCATTCTGGAGCGCGCGATTGCTTTGGTCCATAAACATCCCGACGGCGTGAACGTCAGTGTCGTGGCCGATTACGGCGAGGCGGCCAGAACGCTGGCGGTGGTGGACGGAAAGCAGATCGAACGGGCTGTTTACAACCTGTTGCTGAATGCCTGCCAGTCGCGGACCACCCTTTCGGATCCGGTTCATGTGACGGTTCGGCTTGACGTGCAGGACGAACAGATCCTGATTGAGGTGGCGGACGATGGCGCGGGTGTGCCGCCCGACATTCGGACAAGCCTCTTTCAACCCTTTGTCAGCCAGGGCAAGCAAAAAGGATCGGGGCTTGGACTGACGCTGGCACATTGCATCGCCGCCGAACATGGCGGATACCTGATCCTGGTCAGCAGCCGTCCCGGAGAAACCGTCTTTCGGATGTGCATCGCGCGAGGGCCCGCGGCGGGTGTCCCGCAGCAGTCTGCTAATCCCGAGGTCTTCAATGAGGCAAAGAGTTCCTGAGTATCTGCAAGCGCAAAGAACGCGCCGAAGCCGGATGCATGAGGCGGGCGCAATCGCTGGAGTCCTCCTGTCCATGGCTGCCGGTCCTCTTGTCGGGCAGCAGATCCCGCCCCAGGATGTGCAGGCAAAGATCCAGACGCTGACAGACGCGGTGAGCCGCGCACAGGAGCAGCTCGAGGAGTCGCAGCGGCAAATCGCCGAATTGCGCCGCCAACTCGCCGAACTCCGGCAACAGATGGATCCACCGGGACAGGCTGATGCCGCGACAGCGCAGCAGCGTCTCTCCGCTGAGGTCGAGGTGCTGAAGGAGGAGCAGGCGGTCCACACCTCCGAGCTGGCAACCCACGACCAGGAGAAGGTGGAGACCGCGTCCAAATACCCGTTGAAGATGACTGGGCTGGTGCTGCTGAACACCTTCGTCAACACGAACCGCGTGGACATTCCGGCGACACCGACGCTGGCGCTCAGCGGCGGAGGCAGCACCGGTATCTCGATGCGTCAAACCATCCTCGGACTCGATGCTCGCGGTCCTCATGTTTTCGGCGCCGGCAGTTTTGCGGACGTGCGCGCCGACTTTTTCGGAAGCTCTTCGCAGAACAACTACGCAGGAGGCTATGGAGCCGCCGGGTTGCTGCGCCTTAGAACCGCACATGCGTTCCTGCAGTGGGAGAACACGCGGGTATTCTTCTCGCTGGATAAACCGGTCCTTGCGCCAAACGAGCCTTCATCGCTGACCGCGGTTGCTCTTCCTCCTCTGGCCTGGTCCGGCAATTTATGGATGTGGAATCCGCAGGTGGGCAGCAGGCATGATTTTTCATTGCCCGGCAGTTACCGTTTCCGCACCGAGGCCGCGCTGATTGACGCGGCCGATCCGGATTACGCGGCCGCAGTGTCGACGCCCTCGACTGCGGAACAAAGCCGCTGGCCGGGCGTCGAGACGCGCCTGGCGTTCGTGGGCGGGCATGAGGACACAGGGTTTGCTTTGGGCGCCGGAGGGTATTTCGCGCCCCATCGCACGCCCTATGGCAGCCAGTTCGATTCCTGGGCGGGGACGCTGGATTATCGCCAGCCGCTGCCCGCAGGTCTGCAGCTCAGCGGCAGCTTCTATCGCGGCCTGGGGCTGGGCGGATTAGGCGGCGGCGCTTATAAGGATTACGGCGTGCGCGAGTCGGTACGAAATCCGTCGACCTACCATGTCCTGCCTCTCGACGCGGTGGGTGGCTGGGCCGAGTTGAAAGAGCGCGCGAGCGAACGGCTGGAATTTAATGCTGCCTTCGGCACGGATTCGGACAATGCCCGGCAAGTGCGTCGTTATCCCGGACCGGTCGCCGATTGGTATCAGAATCTCGTCCGGACCCAAACGTTGACCGGCAACGTGATCTACAGTCCGAGTGCATGGCTGATGTTCTCCATGGAATACCGGCATCTGCAAAGCAGATATGCCAACGGCACGACGCCGTCCAGCAACATCATCGGCGCAGCCGCGGGGTACAGGTTTTGAGATCGCTGCGACAATTCGCGTGTCTTGCGCTGATCTGCCCGGCGGCCCTTTATGCAGCGGGGAACGATCAGTCGGCGACTCGCGTGGAAGTGCGTTTTCACCTGGCGCTTCCCGCGACGGAAAAGAAAGCTGCTCCGCCGGCCGTCGCCTGGCTGGTGCCGCTCGAGCCCGATGTCGCCCTGCACTTTCCTCCTCACAAGACCTACTCGCTGGTCCAGAAGCATCGGACATTCATTCCGCACCTGCTGGTGGTTCCGGTTGGAACGCAGGTCCTGTTCCCCAACCAGGACCCGTTCTACCACAACGTCTTTTCGCTCTTTAACGGCAAGCGTTTCGACCTGGGCCTGTATGAAGCAGGATCAACCCGCAGCGTTACGTTCTCTCGCGTGGGTGTCTCGTATATCTTCTGCAATATTCATCCGGAGATGAGCGCGGTGGTGATCGCGCTCTCGACACCGCTCTACGCCATCGCCGACGCAGCGGGAAGCTTCACAATCTCGGGCGTTCCCGAGGGGGATTACGAACTGCGCGCCTGGGTGGAAGGCGTTCCGCAGTCAGCGCTGGACCAACTCGCCCGTCGCGTTCATGTGAGTTCCGGAAGGACCGATCTCGGATCGCTGCAGCTTCCTGCGGTCCCATCCCGGCCAGCTGCGCACCTGAACAAATACGGCCAGCCTTACGACACCGAAAGAAAAGGAATCTACTAAGTCCCCTGGAAACTTCCAAAACCA